>JBNMKO010000059.1:0-20278 GCA_050874385.1 Eubacteriales bacterium | reverse complement strand
TTTGTAACTTCGTGAACATATGTATTACGGATATTTGCCAAACGTCTGTCCAATAATCTAATCCGCTGTTCCAATTTCCTAATATTTTCTGTTTTAACAAATTTCTTTCCCTGTTTATTAATTTCATATTTACGGGACACCTGTCTTTGCAGTTTTCTCTTTTGTTTTTCCAATTTTTTTATAATCTGGGTTTTGTTGATATTCTTAAAAATTCTTCCATCTGATACGACAGCAAAATCTTTTATTCCCAAATCAACACCTATTTCAACAGTACCGGCAGAAGTTTTTTCCTGTATTTCGTAAGCATATGACAAATACCAGTATTTCCCGTCAAAGGATACTCTTGTATTGGAAATCTTTTTAGGTATATCCATTTTTTTAATCTTTACGGGTGTTTTGATACCTGTAATTTTAATATGAGTATCATCTATTTGACGAAAACCATCTGTTCTCTGATAAAATGATACATTGCATTTACCCTTCTTTTTGAACTTAGGCTTGCCAAATCCACTCTTAAAAAATAATTTATACGCTTTATCCAAGTCTTTAACTGCCTGTTTTGTAACAGCTTCCGGTACATTATTAAGCCACGCATAATCAGGATTATTATGTTTAAGCTCCTGTAAATGTTCTATTCCTTGCTGAATGGTAGTATTGAGACCTTGTTTTTCATACCTGTCAATCCTGTATCCAAGTGACTCATTCCACGCAAAGCGGGAAGTCCCTGCAAACTGCTTTAACAATTCTTCCTGTTCTTTAGTTGGATATATTCTTATTTTATTTGCAATCTGCATTATTCCCACCCGCTTTCACCATGAAATTATATTTAATCTTCATCAATATTTACAGATAATAAAACTTAATACATAAATGTATCATCTATCTTTGACTTTATCATATAACATATCGTCATTTTCTGTTTAAACTTCATAATAATATTGAAAAAATGGAATTTTCTTTTAATATCTTCTAGTTTTTAACCAACTGTTACTTTACCCATGAGGAAATGCGCCCGGAATGCCTTGTAAAGCGGGCTGTTTGGGAGTAGGCATATCAGTCTAAGTTTCCGTCAAGGTCTGTGTTATAATAGTTTTCATATAACCAGCATTTTCCTTCAATCTCAACGACAATGTTATCGCCATACTGATAAACCGCAGCCCCTATAATATCATCATTTGCTTGGAAATTTTCTTTTGGTTCTTCCGAAGAACTAACTGTGCTTTCGATTTTCCCTAACAACTTGAAAGAACTTTTTTCATCTGCGAAGTTGGGTTGAGGGTCAACGATTTGATAAAGCGTATCATTTACATAGACCATAGGAGCAATATCTCCAGAAATAGGAAGCAATGCCTTTAGCAAATCTTCTCCCGTTACACCTAATTGTGCCTCATCGCTTGCAAAAGGAATACGCAGCAGGTATTGTTGGTCTACTTCGTAAAGATATATATAAATGCCTGAGCCAATATCTTGTGTGTCACCTAAAAGAGAAAGAATATCTGTTCTCGTCATTGTTGGTGTTAGTTGTTTAATTTGCTCGGATGTTACCTGTGTCGGTGTATCAATCGGTTCTTTATTTTCTGGTATTAGACTAAGGATTTCTTCGGTCAACGGGCTACTTTCTCCTGCATCAATCGTTTTTACAGCGTCTTTTATTTCTTTATGAGAATAGTCGCTCAAATCTTCAACAGCAATGCCGAGAGAATTGAGATAATCAACCGCTGCATTATATTGAATTATATCAACGGCAAATGCGGTCAACGGTATCATCAAGCACAAGCAAGCTGCAATAGCTCCCCATTTTACCAAAATGGGCATTTTAGCTTTCTTCTTGTAGTTGAGGGCTTCATCGACATATTTTGTATCAAGCTCACTCATAGCGTCGGAAAACTTCTTTGCGTTCATATGAATACCTCTCTTTCAATCAAGTATTGTTTCATTTTTTCGCGGATACGGGTCAGCCGTACAGAGATATTTTTCTCTGAAAGCCCTACAAACTCGGATATATCCTTGTAGCTGTCAGAGAACCAATAGCGGCGCATAAAGATAACTCGGTTTTCGGTAGTCAGCGTGTCCAAAAAACTTTCAATAATACGGGCTAATTCTCTGGCTTCGATTTCTGCTTCTACCGTGTTAGGTGCTGCTATACAGGCTTCAATTTCTTCCAAAGCAATCGTGTACTGGCTGCTTCGTTTGGCTGCTTCCTTTTTCCAATAGATTTTGAGTGAAATGTTCCGAACGATTTTCACGATATAGGACAGAAGCGGGTTAGGTCGCGCTGGGGGAATGGCATTCCATGCACCTAAATAAGCGTCGTTTACACATTCCTCCGCGTCTTGTCTGCTCCCTACGATATTGTAAGAAAGATTGTGGCAGACTTTTCCGTATTTTATGTCCAGTTCCTGTATGCCCTGTTCTGAACGCTCAAAAAACATTTCTATGATTTTTTCATCGTCTATCATCACACCGCCTCCTTTCCTGCTTCATCTATATACTACGGTTTCAGCGGCAAATACTACATCAAATCTCAAACTTTTTCAAAAAATCATATCTCACTTCTCGTGAGATTGCTTGCGTTTTTTCTACAATGACTAAAATAAAATAAATTTTCCTCCTTTTGGACAAAAGAAAAGAGTAGCCATTTGGACTACTCTGTGAATGAATGATTTATTGATATTTTTGAATAAGTGCTAAAAACTCATCTCCATATTTTTACTACAAAACCATAGTTTTGGAAGTAATTTGACTTTTTATAATATCATCGTTGTTCTTTTCCGTTCTTATATATTTTACTCAATCTATTTGACTATTTAAGGATATATATTGTGAATTATTTTTTATAGAGTAAAATCCTTCTGAATAATTATATTCGGAATATTTTCCTCCGGTTTTCAATAATATATACAAAATAGAAGTGTAGGGAGCCTGTAATGAGTTCTTCCACCAAAATTGTAGTGTTAAAACTAAAGGAGCTTGTCATTGCCGGTGTGCTCGCTCTTTTGGCAGTCATACTGCTTGTACTTTTTATAATACATATAACCTCCGGCGCGGGAAAGAAAACTGACGAACAGACGCTTGGCACATTCAATCCCGGAATATACACCGCCTCTATAATGCTCTCCGGCAACACAATGGATTTGGAAGTGACTGTCGACTCGGACAATGTAAAATCCATCCGCCTTGTAAACACCGCTGAGACAATACAGACCATGTATCCGCTGCTCTCATCATCTTTGCAGACCATAGAGGAGCAGGTCAAACAAAAAGGAAGCACCGACGCAGTGACCTACTCCGCCGATGCTAAGTACACCTCACTCGTCCTCATAAACGCCATCGACACGGCGCTTGACAAGGCGAGAAGGTAATTTTTATATTTTAATTATTCTTTATTGAAGCTAAATCCTCAAGCCACAATGTTCTCACCGCATCACTTGGCATACGAAGGTCTCCTCTTGGCGATACCGCCACGGAGCCGACCTTCGGACCGTCAGGCAGACATGAGCGCTTGAACTGCTGCGCAAAAAATCTTCTGTAAAAGGTGTCAAGCCATTTATATATGGTCTCCTTGTCATACTCCCCGTCAAAGGTATGACAGGCAAGACGGTACACCTTATGCGGCATATATCCAAATCTCAAAATATAGTACAGGAAGAAATCGTGGAGCTCATAAGGTCCAACCAAATCCTCCGTTTTCTGTGAAATCTGTCCCTCTGACGGAGGTAAAAGTTCAGGGCTCACCGGCGTGTCAAGCACGTCCTCAAGTATCTCGCTAAGCGGCGCATCACCGCATGTATCTGCATAGTATTTTACAAGATGCCTAACCAGAGTTTTAGGAACCGAACAATTCACACCGTACATCGACATGTGGTCGCCGTTGTATGTCGCCCATCCAAGCGCAAGCTCCGACATGTCACCTGTTCCGATTACCATTCCACCGCACTTGTTTGCGATATCCATGAGTATCTGGGTTCTCTCCCTAGCCTGTCCGTTCTCGTAGGTCACATCATGCACACTCTCGTCCTGACCTATATCCCTGAAATGTATTCTCACGGCTTCCTTTATGTTCACCTCGTAGAGCGTCGCCCCAAGCCTTTTTGTCAGTTCCACCGCATTGTTGTAGGTTCTGTCCGTAGTTCCAAAGCAAGGCATTGTGACCGCCGTTATATTTGCCCTTGGTATATCAAGGCTGTCAAAGGCTCTCGCCGTGACAAGCAGCGCAAGCGTTGAGTCAAGTCCGCCCGATATTCCTATAACAGCATTTTTACAGCCCGTGTGCGCAAGTCTCTTTTTAAGTCCCATCGCCTGAATTGAGAGTATCTCCTCGCAGCGAACATCCCTGTCATTCTTAGACGACGGCACAAAGGGGGTTCTCTCGTAATATCTGTCAAGCTCAAGTGTGTACTCTTTAAGTCTGAAACTTACCGTCTCATATCCCACGCCGCCCTTTACCGCGTATGTGTTCATTCTTCTTCGCTCATTTACAAGTCTCTGCAAATCGAGGTCTGCCACCGCTGTGCCGTTCTTAAAGCGCTTCGTCTCCGAGAGCACATTTCCGTTCTCACATATAAGGTTCTGACCGCCAAAAACCAAGTCCTGCGTCGACTCGCCCTCGCCCGCATTTGCGTATATATATCCGCAGACAAGTCTTGCCGACTGTCCCGATATGAGCGCTCTCCTGTAGATATCCTTTCCCGTCGTCTCGTCGCTAGCCGAACAGTTGACAATTAACGTCGCCCCAGCCTGTGCATGGTATGTGCTCGGCGGACATGCCACCCACACATCCTCACAAATCTCGGCAGCCACAACAAGATTTCTTATGTTCTCACAGTTAAAAAGGAGCTTACTTCCCATCTTAACGCCAAGTTCCGTGTCAACGCACTCATCCATACCCGGCGTAAAATGTCTAAGTTCATAGAACTCAGAGTAGTTCGGAATATTTTTCTTAGGCACAAGCCCCAACAGTCTGCCGTCACACACAGCGGCAGCCACATTGTAGAGCTTTCCATGGTGCATAAAAGGCATTCCGACAAACACAAGCATCTTCATTCCTCTGCTGTGCTCCACAATATGCCTGAGACTGTCCTGCGCCGCATTTAAAAGCACATCCTGCAAAAATAAATCTCCACAGGTATATCCCGTTATGCAAAGCTCCGGGAACACAACCACCGAAACCTGCTTTTCATAAGCCTCATCCATGAGCTTTACAATATTTTTCTCATTGTATGCGCAGTCTGCAACCCTTATGTCAGGTGTCGCCGCACAAACTCTAATAAAACCGTCTTTCATAATTTCTCCCACGCAAGTCCCCACCACACTTATCTCTCCACAATAGGTGATTGCAAAACTCAATTTTATAGCCAAACAGTTGTGTAATTTTATAAGTTTCGAAATTGCCTAATTGTTCCACAAAATAGAAGTGGGGAACTTCATTAATAGTGTTAAAATAATAACCCTTTCGCTATTAATAGAGAAAGGGTTCATTTTCAAGCTGTATTTACAAATATATAATAATTTCAATCCCTGTGTTTGTCAATGTATATTGCCAAATTTAAAAATTCTTTCAAAAACCAAGGAAGGAAAGAAGTTCTCCTTCTTCCCCTCCCCGCACAGCACACCAATGCTATCTCATTCTTGAATTGTCATTGTTGGTGTTATTTCCGTCAATGTCGTCTATGACCGTCTCAACCTCGTCAAGTCCGTCGTTGATGACATCTCCGACACCCTCTATGATGTTGCCGTCCCCGTCTGTATTGGTCTCTCTCTCATCATCTACATTTCCGTTGCCATTGACATCATTGTCATTGTTCATGCCGTTGTTGGTATTTCCGTTTGGCATTGCGCCGTTGTTCATGCCGTTGTCGGTATTTCCGTTCTGCGTTGTGCCGTTGTTCATTCCATTGTTATTTCCGTTTGTCGTTGTGCCATTGTTTGTGCCATTGTTTGTTCCGTTGGTGTTGTTGTTTTCATCCTTGTTGCCGTTGGTGTTATTGTTTCCGTTGGTCGTTCCGTTCTGCGTTGTTGCATTGTTATTGTTTCCGGTGGTTGTCTGGTTGGTGTTGTTTCCATTACCAGTTCCCTGTTGGTTACTCCCATTGCCGAAGCAGCCCGTAAGTCCGAAAACGCCGATTACCGATATAACAGTGCATACCAGAAGTAATTTCAGCTTTTTCATAATCTTCTCCATTCCGCTTTTCAAGCATAATTGATACCTGCATTTTGCAAATCTGCGCAAAATTGCAAATCTATTAATAACAGGAGCTTTTCGCTTCTGATATGCTTAGTATGTTCGGAAAAAATTATATTAAAGATGAAAATTTTGCTAAAAAAATATATTAAAAAAGGAACATGCCAGCCGCCTTGTTAAGACGAATAACATGTTCCCATAAAGCGGACAAAATGTCAGCCTATAACTTCCTTCATTGTATATCTTCCCGCCGGCTTTCCTGCAAGATACTTAGCCGCCTCGATTGCTCCCTTGGCAAATACAGCCTTTGAGTACGCTGTGTGCTTGAGTTCAATCACCTCATCCTCGCCGGCAAATATAACCTCGTGCTCGCCCACTATCGTTCCGCCGCGGACCGCACTTATACCGATTTCATTGTCAGTTCTCTTCTCCCTGACCTGACTGCGGTCAAACTTATACTCGAACTTATTGCCGTTTGCCTCGTTTATCGAGTCGGCAAGTGCAAGAGCTGTTCCGCTAGGAGCATCCACCTTTAATCTGTGGTGCTTCTCAACAATCTCAATGTCAAATCCCGCCGCCGAAAGAAGCGGTGACACGTCGGCAAGCACCTTGAAAAGTGTGTTTATGCCGAGCGACATATTTGCCGACTTGAGAACAGCGACTTTCTCAGCCGCATTCTCGACTTTCTCAAGCTGTTCATTTGAAAGACCTGTTGTACAAAGTACTACAGGTATATTTTTCTTGACCGCGTAGTCGAGAAGATTATCCACCGCACCTGCTGCCGCAAAGTCGATAATGACATCCGCGTCAACATCGCAGTCAAAAATTGTGCCGAACACCGGATAAGCATTGTGTCCGTCGTCATGTGGGTCGATACCCGCAACAATCTCTATATCTGAGTCAGCCGCAACAAGATTGGAGATAACCTGACCCATCTTGCCGTTGCAGCCGTGCATAATAGCCTTAACCATCACAACTTCCTCCAAATTTTAATGTATCTTATAATATTCCGTAGTTCTTCATTGCAGCCTTTAATCTCTCGACATTTGCAGGCTCCATAGGTGATAATGGTCGTCTAAGAGGTCCAACCTCCCAGCCAAGAAGGTTCATGGCAGTCTTTACCGGAATAGGATTAACCTCACAGAAAAGCGCATCTACAAGCTCTATCGCCTCAAGCTGAAGCTTCGCACTCTTTGCGACATCACCTGCCATATAAGATGCCACGATGTCGTGTGTCTTCTGCGGTGCGACATTTGCAAGAACGGAGATAACTCCTCTGCCGCCCAGTGAAAGTATAGGGACAATCTGGTCATCATTTCCCGAGTAAAGTTCAATCTCACCGTTTGTCAAAGACATAAGCTTTGCAACCTGAGAAATATTTCCTGTAGCTTCCTTGATACCTACAACATTGTCAATCTCCTTAAAAATCTTAGCCGCTGTAGGTGCTAATATATTGCATCCCGTCCTGCTTGGAACATTGTACATTATTATCGGAAGGTCAACGCTGCCCGCAATCTCCTTGTAATGTTCGTAAAGACCGTTCTGTGTAGCCTTGTTGTAGTATGGTGTCACAACCAAAAGACCGTCAACGCCTGCCTTCTGTGCCTCTGTTGAGAGGTATATTGCCGTGTCCGTACAGTTAGAGCCGGTTCCCGCAATGACAGGTATTCTCTTGTTGACTCTCTCGGCGCAAAAACGTATACAGTCAAGGTGCTCCTCATGTGAGAGTGTAGAAGCCTCTCCTGTTGTACCACAAATAATGATGGCATCTGTGTGGTTCTCAATCTGGTTGTCGATAATCGCTCCAAGCTTCTCGAAGTTGACCGACTTATCCTCATTCATAGGTGTGATGATTGCAACTCCTGAACCTGTAAATAATGACATATTTCTCCTCTTTTCCGCACTGCGTTTGTGTATGTGGTTCATGGCGCAGTGCATACATGAACCTCAATAATTACCTGCGTAAATAAAAGGACTGACGAAAAGCCAGTCCTTTAGGTTCCATTCTGTGTAGCGGACTATGTATGTTCCGGTACTGATAAAACTTCAAGTAGCTCTCCATCAAATCAAGTATGATGACAGTCGCACAGCTCTTAACCATGCGCCCAGCCGGACAGTTCACAGACCGTTCTGCCCGCTTCGGCACCGCTTCCTTTCGCCCATCTTCATCCATGTCTGTCATGTCCGATGTTCTACTGATAACCGGTGCAACCTCTACCATAAATATATTGGTATGATACCATTATATGCCCTTTTAGTCAATACGTTCACAAGCAAAATATGTCCATAATCAAAATTACTCTCGTGTATTTTTCATGAACATTTGCTCATCAGCAAAATTCCTCAAAGTAAGCTTTTTTATCAACGCTTTCTTCTCTTAGGCTCATTGTCATTTCCACCCTGTGAACCTGCCTCGCCATTTTCCTGCCTGCGTCTTCTCTCCCTCTGCGCAAGTCGTCTGTTATACTTGTTGTTCTTTTTTATTGACAAAGATGCCAGTACTATAAGCACTACCATAAGGGCTATAAGAACAAGCAAGACTGCAATTATCCAATCCATTCCCTTTTTCTCCTTATTACTTGTATCATCGTTCTGTGTTTCACTCTGTGAATCTGTAGTTTCCTCTGCCTTGGAACTGCCATTCTCCCCGGAAACGGTATTTGCTCCATCTTTGGTCGTCGCATCAGCGTCATTTGATGCCGAGCTGCCTTGCACAGTGTCAAATTCCTCTGTAGTCTCTGATGCATCTTCCGTGTCCGTCGATTCCTGTGCATCTTCTTTGTTTTCCTGCTCTGCCTCTGAAGCTGACTGTGCCTCCGATGCCGACTGTGCGCCTGTTGTGAGCTCCTGCTCTGTCTCTGTTGTCTCCTCTGCCGTGGTAGTTTCAGTCGTCGTCTCCTCTGTTGTCTCCTCCGCCGTGGTTGTCTCTGCCGCCGTTGTGGTCTCAGCCTGTGTAGGTTTTTCGCTGTTCTCAAAACCGTTGCTCGTGTAAGGTGAACCCGAAACGCCCGCTATGGACACAAGCTCCGGGAATGTGAATATATCCGCATATTCGCCGCTTACCTGATAAAGATAATCAGAATATGTTCCTATCTCCGCGGTTGTGTCGAGTCTTATAAGAAGTGAGGCAGAAAAACCGTTGTGAGATATAGGCACATACTGTCGTCCCACATATCCAGAATCTATATCACCGACTGTATATCCCGATGTCTGCTGTCTGCTGGTTCCGTCGCTGTAGATAGCTTTTACGATAATCTTGCTCTTGTCGATGGCGGCTATCTGCTCTGAGGTTCTGTACACTGTAGGATTAATTCCAGCCGATACCCCCACCTGTGTCACAGGCTTTGTCGTGAATGTACAGCTTCCGCTCGTTCCGTCAGCGTATGTATATGTTATCGTCGCCGTTCCCGCATTTACAGCCGTTATAAGTCCGTCGCTTCTGACATGGGCAACATTCTCGTCGGAGCTTGAAAAGCTAAGTCCGCCGTCCTTCTGATTTGCCGGAACAAAATATGCGCTGTAGCTTCTGTCAAGCTCAATGCTCTGTCCATCACTTATCGTTCTCTTTGAAAGCCCGAAATACTCCGCAACAGCCGTGGCATCGCCCACTCCGACCTTCCTCTGGTTTTCCGTCTCGTGCATAAAATATGAGTCGGATGAGTTGGTCATAAAGCTGTGCTCGGCTATAATTGTAGGAATACCAGACTTTATACCCTCGTCTATTACAGTGTAAAAATCCTCGCCCGGATTTGAACCGTTTCTTGTGAGATACCCTCCGCTGAAAAGTCCAAGTCCTGCCGCCTGTGCGTATCGTGCCATGTTAAGGCACAGATTTTTGGTCGGCTCCACATATCCGTCCACAACCGAGCCATATGCCACAAACCCGCTTGTCCCCGTGTTGCTCGAGGAGTTGTTGTGTATACTTATTATAGCGTCAGCTCCGACTGATTTTCCCATATGGGACCTTCCCGTGTTGGTGTTCCACTCGTTGTTAGCTCTTGTGACGTACACTTTGACTCCCGCGTATGTCTCAAGCTCCGCCTTCATGTACTTGGCGATATTCCAGTTCCATGTGCTCTCATTATCACCCGTCGTGTCCGAATGAGCGCCGCCGTCATAGCCGCCATGTCCCGGGTCAATCACCACAACCACGTCACCGCTGCCGTCTCTTGCGTACACTTCCTGGGCATTTTGCGGCATTGCGGCAGAAACGCCCATAACAAGCCCTGCCGTCATGACAAATGCCATCAATTTTGAAACCGCTTTTAACAAACTGTTTCTTCTCATCTAATATCTTCGCCTCCTTGTATTTTTTCTTCCTCTTCTTCCTTTGCTTGTTCTGTTTTCAAGAACGAAAATAACCGATGCAAGGACTACCACTATAATTATTCCTGCTGCCATCTTGACAACCATCATTATGTCAAATGCGTCACCATCCTCAGCCGCCTTTGTCGTAGTCTCCTCGGATGTCTCAAGCGTCTCCGTCTCCTGTGTCTCATCGCTAACTGATTCCGTCTCGGTCGTTTCCGGTTCCGGCTGTGTCTCAGGCTGTGTCTCTTTTGATGTGACCTCCGGGACATAGTCCTCCGTCTGGTTTACAACCCTCACTGTACCTTTCAACGCGCCATAGCTTATCGGTATATCCTGAATACCGGATTTACTAAAATCTACATCTCCCACACTGTCAGGAGTTACCTGAACAACCGAACCGTCGCTGTATACTATATTTGCCCTCACATCTTTAAGATTTATAGCCGCGAACTTGTCCGCACTCTTATAAAATGTAGGGTCTATAAAGCCCGCTATAATCATCTGTTCAGGTATCTTTACCTTAACATCAATACTTCCACTCGTCCCGCCTGCAATACTGTAGCTTATGACAGCTGAACCACTGCCTACCGCCTTGATATTGCCGTCCGCATCGACAGTCACACAACTCTCATTGCTGCTCGACCATGTTGCTGTGCCTGAGGTCTCAAGCTTTACAGAATATCCCTTGTCAAGCGCTATCTCTTTGGTCTGCTCTGCCTGCATGGTGTTTGGCTGTAGATTAAAATATGTCACAACCGCATCGGCATCCGCCTTTCCAAGCTTTGCTGTCTTTTCGGTGTTCACCGTTCCGTCGTCATTTGAGACAAAAAGCACATCCGTCGTGCTGCTTAAAAAACAATGTTCAACGATTATTGCCGGCACACCTGCTCTCATGCCTTCCGCCATAATCGTGTGAAAATCCTCGCCCACAAATTCCGTCGAGTTTCTTGTCTGTATTCCATTATTTTTTATTCCAAGCTGTGCAATATTATTGAGAATATAATTTCCCATATCAGCCGTTATCGTGCTGTAGAGCGGAAGAACCGATGTGAGCACCATCGCTCCATTTGCACTTGTGCTTTGTTCGTCCGCACTGTTATTATGAATACTTATAAGGAAATCCGCATCAAGGGCAGCCGCCACCATGGCTCTTCCCGTGAGTGTTACTTTTTCCTCCTCGGGTCTTGTAAAATACACTTTTACACCAGCATACTGCTTTAACTCGTCCATCATCGCGAGCGCAATGGCGTAATTGGCATCCTTCTCCAACACCCCGTTTACCCCGACTTTTCCGGGGTCATCCCCTCCATGTCCCGGGTCAATCACAATAACAATATTTCCATCCGCGTCCTTTGCAGCCACATTTACCGCTGTGGCGTTCAGCCCGACAACAAATACTGCCGCCATAACCGCCGCATAAGAACATATCTTTTTAATCCATCGTATCATTTTTTCTCTCCATTCTGGGAAAATCAGCTTTTCCCACTCCTCATTCTTATATCATTTACACTGTCATAATGCAAGTATATATTTAAAATACAGCTTTCCAAAAATATTTTTCGAGTTGTATATCTTACCTCTCACCGCCTCGACATACGCCATCACAAGCATTGTGTCTTTCTCCTTTGGAGGCTTTTCGGAAAAAAGTGCGCTCTCGACAACCCTTGATACAGCGGACAAATCCATGCCGTCAACTTCCATATTTTTTATGAGCTGTGAAAAATCCATGCTTGTGTCAACTTTGATACCTGAATGTTTCAGCAGGCTTTCAAAATAGGACATTATGCGCTCTATCCTCTCACCGTTGTCAAAACCGCAGTCCTTATTATACAGCGCAGTTCTTTTTTGTTCCATATATTTTTGTCTCATTACCAGAAATAATACAATAACAAGAGGAACCACAATAATTTTAAACACGGTGAACGCTATTTTAAGCACAGGCTTAACCGCCTCAAGCACCTTCGCCGCCATGTCTTTTATATTCATACGTTCTGAACCATCATCAGTTGTATTTCCGCCACCCGACGCACCATCACCTCCCGGAGCCAAAGCATCTGAGGATGATGTCGTCTCATCGGCGGCACTGCTCTCCTCATTTGTCGCAGCCGTGCTCTCTTCGACTGTCATGTCCTCCATGGTATCTGTCTCATCAGTACTTTCGCCCTCAGAAGCCGTCTCGGTCTCCATATCCTCGTCATCCGTATAATCCCCGTCATACCACTCCTGACCTTCGGAATAATTCTGTGCATATCCGGGAGTAGGGTCAACAGTCACCCAGCCTATGCCGTCAACATACACTTCAACCCAAGCATGTGCATATCTGTCCGTCAGTTCAATGTCATAGTAATCCCAACGCTCACTTTTTAACTCGCCGTTTTTCCTGACAGATACATGCCGCTCCTCCACAGAAGGCTCTATGTACAGGCTTTCCGGGACGACAAAGCCCTCAACGTACCTCGCCGGTATTCCGGCACTCCTTAAAATCATAACCTCCGCGGACGCAAAGTGTGTGCACAGTCCCTCCTTTTGCTCAAACAGAAAGTACTCGACATAGTCCTCTGTGACAGGTGTAACTCCCGGCGAGAGCGTGTATTCATACTCCCGCGCAAAAAAAGTTATCGTATCCATAATAAAACGCGCTCTTCCCTGAGCGGTATCAACACTGTAATCGCCACTTTTTATAGAAGAAAAAAGCTCATCTTTTATTCTGTCATCACATGCGTCATCGGTGTCAAGGTAGTTCTCATACACAAAGTTTTGGTACGCATTGTCCGCATCGTATGCCAGCATTTCGCCGCCTGCGATAAGCTGGTCAAGAGCCGAAAAATTCCTCCACTCGTAAAGGCTGTAGTTATGGGTAACATTGTATTCCCCCGCCTTATCTGTATCAAGTGTGATATTTTTATCGGCATCCGCAAGCTTACCCACCGAAACTCCGTCTATCTGTACCGCCGACGCGGGAATATAGCTGCCGCCATAGCTCAGATACTGCGTCAAATCTATGTCGTACTCGGCGCTCGCAATGCCAACCGTCCCCACATCGGCAAGCTGTGAAATGGCTCGGTATTCCATGAGTATCGGCTCATTGCCCCAGCTTTGCAATTCATCGAACATATCACTATATCTACTGTAAACCGACTCATCAAGCTCTTTCCAACGCCTTTTAGTGTACTGTGCCGCCTGAAAGGTTTTAAGATATATCGCGCCGCCATTTTTAGGTGCTCTGACTGACATAATCGGAACATCGCTATACTCAATCGAATCAAGCCTTCCTATGATACCTGTACCTGTCACAGGCGAAACTTCAATTTCCTTACCATTGTACTCGGATACAACATCCTGCAAATCCTTCAATGAAAAAATAAATCTTCCGGCTATCTTATCGTAAAATTCAGGTGCAGCAAAGTCCTTCCCGGGCACAAATCTTGTCACCGCAAACACCATCATAAGCGCCAGAAGAACCACCCACGACATTGCAAGTATGCCCGACATTCTAGCCCGCAAATCATCTTTCTCGCGCGGCAGAACTCCATGGATTATAACGCACACCACAAATGCAACCATTCCCAACAAAAATATCAGAGCCGGCGGTTTATCGAGCGATGCCGGGAACATATAGCTCACTATCGAAAGCAGAACCACAAAAATCGTGCTTTTTCTGTTTAACAGTGCAGACATATACAGCCAACCCGACAAAGTACACACAAGCATTATAAACACCATCTGGTTTGCATCCGAAATCATCCCGTCCGTCAAAAGGATATAATATATCCCACTGCCATAATAATCGTTGACGGACTCTATCACAAAATTAAATATATACGCAAAACCGCCGACAACCTCGTCAAACTTGACCACCAAAAACGCAGCGATACCGCCAAATATAAGTATTTTTGCGAGAACCCCCAGCTTCCCCATAAGCCTTGTGCCAACGCATATAAGAGCTCCGCACAGCGAGCACAGCACAGCCGCCCACCACACGAGCGGCTCTGTGGCGTAGGTCTGCATAAAGCTCCACGAAGTCACCATCGTTCCAAAAACAGCCACACACATAAGAATAAAGCCAGAGCCTATATTATTAAAAATGCGCTTTTTCAATTCCCCTCACCCCCGGTCAGAACATATACCACCTCAACATCCAGATTTTCCGATTTGCTGCGCTCACTCTCAGGAAGATACAGCACAATATCCTTTTTTCTCCCCTTTAAGCCCAGACACATATTGTACAGCGACTCAGAAAGCGCAGCGGCAAACACAAAAGTACCCGACGGTATATCAGTATAATCACCCTCACCGAATTTATTCTCCTCGTACATTCTCCCAAAATACTCGTCGAGCATATCTTTCGAGGTTATATTCATTAAAACGGCATTGCCTGCCCCTAATACTCCCGTCACCATTCCCTTTTTGTGAAGTCTTAGATACATCACATTATACATAAATTCAAGCATGTCATCCCTTGTCTTGGGATTTACTGCATCATTTTCACAGAAAAAAAATATATCATCGTTTTCATCCTCGGCGACGTACTCCTTGACCATAAGCTTTGACATTCTGCTGCTCAACTTGTGGTGAATATTTTTCAGGCTGTCGCCGTCCCTGTATTCCCTTACTTCCCTCACCTCACTGCCCTTTATGGCAATCTTATCACTATCATTCTCCGCAAAAAGCATACTCTCCACATATTTATCCGTATTAACGTCAAATAAGCGCGGCAGAGAGACTATCTTTGCCACGCCGGGAGTCTTTATGCAAAAACCGAGCACACGAAAAAAATCATACACACATATTTTCTTTACGCCCGTAAAATAACATCCACAGTGCTCCTTCACATCCGTTCTGGTCACTATGGCTGTGTTTGCCGCCCCCACTGTAAATGCCTGTGGCTTTTTTACATCGTCAAAAAGTATTCCTACCCTTGTGATAGGAAACGGCATGACATTCTTGAGGCGGTATCTTATCGTATACTGCTGCCCCCTTTGCACATACAAGGTGCTCTGCTCAAAACTGCATCTCAAAGTAATCCTGCCAAGCACAAGCATAATAAACGAAATCAATGAGACAGCCGCAAAAAACACAAGCATAATAAAGCCATCGTATGTCCTGTACAGAACACTGTACGTCATAATCGCATAAAACATAATAAAATACATAACTCTTCTAAAAATCATCTATAACCCCCACATTCTTGTCAGGCTTTTCCCTTTTTTAGTCTCGGTGCGGCAGTGCTCTCAAGTATCTGCACAACCACATCCCTCTCCGAAACCATCTCCCTTGCCGCCCTTGAGCCAAGCACAAGTCTATGTCCTACGACATCAAAAAATACTTCCTTTACATCCGCCGGAATACAGTAGTCCCTGTCCTCGTAAAGCGCGTATGCCTTAGCCATGGCAGCAACCGCAAGCGTCCCTCTCGGGCTTACACCAAGCTCGACAAACTCATGCCGTCTTGTAGCCTGAACAAGTCTTACAATATAATCATATATTGCATCATGTATATATACCCTCTCCGACTGCGCCTGCAATGCCAGAATCTGCTGCTCATTCACAACATTCTCGACAAGTCCTATCGGACTTCCTGCTGCCCTCGCCTTCAAAATATTTATCTCCTGTTCCCTGTCGGGATATCCCATAGAAAGCCTTACCATAAAGCGGTCAAGCTGCGACTCGGGAAGCTGCATTGTGCCGATGGAGCCCACCGGGTTCTGTGTCGCAATCACGGTAAAAGGTCTTGGAAGATTTCTTGTATGCCCGTCCACGGACACCCTCTTCTCCTCCATAACCTCCAAAAGAGCCGACTGGGTCTTGCTTGAAGTTCTGTTAATCTCGTCCGCGAGGAGGAAATTGCACATCGCCGCGCCCTCCCTGTACTCAAACTCCTGTGTCTTGGGATTGTACGCAGAAAAACCGACGATATCCGACGGCATCACATCGGGAGTGAACTGTATTCTGTTGCACTTACAGCCCATGGCTTTCGCAAAGCTCATTGCCATAGTCGTCTTTCCAACCCCCGGTATGTCATCTATCAGAATATGTCCCCCTGCCGTGATGGCGAGCATGACCTTCAAAACAACCTCATCCTTGCCCGTCACCACCTTTTTTACCTCACCAAGCACCGCTTCCATTATACCCTGCATTATTTTTCATCCCCTCTTATATTATTATCTATTAGGTAATTGCAAAACTCAATTTTATAGCCAAACAGTTGTGCAATTTTAACAAATTCACAAGCAGGTGCTTCAGAGCGTAATAGTTCAGCAAAGCTGAACTAATGTACTTAGGTGGCGTATTTTGCCACCTTATGTACCGTTACCAGCGATGAGCAGCGAGAGCGTGCCTGTGGTGAATTGTTAAAATTGCATAAAGTCCGGCATAAATACATAAAGTTTCGCAACCACATCGTGTCTTATTCTGTCACGGACTGCATATCCACGACAAGCCAGCTTCCGTCAATATTCGCATAGTAATATCTCGAGTTTACAATGTCCTGTCTCGCTTCCCCGTTGAGTGTCAGCACCATGTTCTTCTCAAAATAGACCTCAACCGAGAAAAGCTGCGGTGTGTATACGATATAGTTTGAAACCATCTCGTTTGCAAACACCGGTGTCTCATGCGCGCTGTACATCCACATATCATTCTTTCTGTAGTTCTCCGCAAGCTCAAGATAATATGAGTCCGCCGGGAACATGTATGATATCGGAGCGACACTGTTGCTGCATCCTTCTATGTCCTTTGAGAAGAAATTGGAATAATTCTTCGCATTCTGCAACACCGTGGCTGACAGCTCCGGAGCTATCGTGGAGGTCATAAATGTATCTATAGTGATATTTCCATTGTCATCCGCTGTGAACATAACCTGCTCGCCCTGATTATTGTATATCGTGACATCGGGCTCACTGAGAAGTCCCTGAACACTGTACTCCACAAGCTGCGGAACGGTCACATATTCAGCCGCATACTTTAGCGCATCTATCTGTGTGACATTTCCCGTGAGTTCCCTTGAATCAAGCTTAACGCCGTTTACAAACACGCTGTAGGTATCAGGGGCAGTTATTATTATTCCCTTATCTCCCACATCGTAGACAGCCTCTATTGCATCAACAGCCCAGCTCTGCTGTGTCAAAATGAACATAAGAGGCTTGGACGCTGTCTCCTTTAACGTAACCTTTGCTATCAGCTTGTCATCAGCGTATACATTATACAATGGATGTTTTGCGTCATAGCTTGTCTGTGCCTTCTCGTATGTGATATCCTTGCCGCTTATCTCGTCGACAAACCTCGTGCGGTATATTTCTGCATCCTCAAAACGATTGGTGCTCTGCGCAAAATCCAGACTGTCAACAATGCTTCCGTCCTCAAACTGTGCCACACACTCTTCAACCGTGTACTCAGGCTGTGAGTTTTCATATATCACAAGTGACTTTTTTACATTGGCTATTACAATCACCCAGAACACCGCCATAACAGCTACAAACGCCGCAAAACACACCCAGAATACAGGAAATTTTTTCTTCTTCGCCATGTCTACTCTCCTCTCTTTTCAACTACAAAGGCTGTAGGAAGCCTCCATGATGAAGTAGAATAATACAATGTTACACTTGTCATCTCATACGCACCGTTATAGTACATCGCGGACGAACTTCCTCCGTCAAGGTTAGCCGCATTGACCGCGCCGTACTCCTGCATTATTGAAATCAAATCCTGAGCCGTCGCGCCAAGATGTCCAGCCGCACCCCTTCCGTCGGTCACGAGCATAAGTACCGTTCCGTCGGCGCGCTGTCCTATAGCTGTACGCGGATTTGCACCGCTTCCGTTGCCGGATATCTCCCTCGATGTGCCATTTATGATAAGCTTTGTGAAGTGATTGTTGTCACCGTCATCGATATCCTTGAAGCTTACGGCATCCCTTATCTTGTTGTCTGCCACAAACTGAGCCGCCTGCTCGACACTCATGTTTCCTATATCGGAAATCATAAGAACATTGTCCTCGGTAAAGCCGACCATAACGTCACCCGCCTGCGGAGCGTTGTACTGAATTACACCGTCACACACGACAAGCCCCTTTGGTATGCCGCCCCAGTTGCCCTCGGAGTAGTACTCGCCGCCGTTTATTCCAGCCACGAAATTGCCCCTCTGCACAAGCTGTTCAAGCGTCTCACCGTACTTGTTCTTGTCAAAATCAGACCACGGATATATCGTGGAGAGCTTTACCCTTGAAGGGTCATTTATTATGAGCATCTTCGCAAAGAATGAACGTCCCGAAATCTCGACAACCTCCATGCCGTTTATGTCGAACTCGGAATTGTCGTCATTCTCACCCTGAGAAGGTATCTCAATCAAATCCGGGTTTACATTCTCCTCTGTTCTTGCCATACCGTTCCTGTCGGTTATCGCAAGTATCTCGTCCTCGCTGAAATACCACGAGGCGAGAAACTTCATCTGGCCCGTCTCTAGGATTGTCGACACGAACAAATCTCTCGCCGCCTTTGATGGGCCGTGGCATATTGTGTACAGTGTCATGTATGCACCCGCAAATGTTACTGCGACAAATGTCACTATACAAAGCAATACCCTGCCGACAATTTTAACCGCTTTATTTTTCTTTTTGGGATTTTCTTGATTATCCTGCCCTTTATTTCCAAATGATTTGCTGTTGTTGCCGTACTTCAAAGCAGCCCCTTTCTTTTGTGCATTGCCATTTCTATCCGGCTTTTTTCCTGACGAATTTTTATTCGCTTTGCCGCTGTCTTTACTGTCCATGTTGACATCTAAAAGTTCGATATCGTCCTTCATTTATCCTCCTTGAAAACCCATCTGTGCTGAATTTGAAAGCTTATGACAAACAGCACGACATCGACAACAAGCTTTAAGACAATCTCAAGGAAAGAGCCCGCCCTGCAAAGTGAACTGAGCAAAAATACCAGTCCATAAGAAGCTGCTGTCTGGAAAACACATAATATATAGTAGCGCACAAGTGAACGGCTGAGTGATGCCTTAGATTTAAACACCGCTTTTTTGTTCATTGTGTAGTTGCATATCGAAGAAACCGCCCTCGCCGCAAATGTCGCTATAAAAAGGCGCAAACCTCTCTCCAAATTTTTGCCAATCAAAAATACGAGCAGGCTGTATATACCATAGTCGATAAGAAAGGATGTGCCTGAGCTTATCATAAACTTGAATATAATTCTGTAAATCTTCAACGAGTCCTTAATCGGGTCAAAATGCGTCGAGGCGTTGTCCTCAAGGTAAACCGTCTCGATTTTTACCTCCTCCATGCCGATGTGGTTCTTCTTTATGGCAAAGAGCATCTGCGTCTCGTACTCGAAGCGCTCTCCCTCAACCTCACACATGAGCGGAAGATATCTGTACGGAATTGCGCGAAGCCCCGTCTGCGTGTCGGATATCTTAATTCCGCAAAAAAGCCTGAACACAAGGCTTGTGCTGACATTTCCGACCTTGCTCTTCCACGGCACATTGTCCTGCGTGAAATCGCGGCAGCCGAGTATCACCTTGTCACCGCACTCGAGCATTTTTACCGCACACGCCTTTATATCCTTGACCGTGTGCTGATTGTCCCCGTCAACCGTGATTACACCTGCCGACTCCTTCCTGTTTTCAACAACATAAGAGAAGGCCGTTTTGAGCGCCCTTCCCTTTCCCTTGTTGACCTCATGTGTCAGCAGCGTAACCTCCTTATGCGCGGCTGCCCGACGGAAGGGCTCAAGATGAGCCTCATCACTTCCGTCATTTACAAGAACTATATCCGTAAAGCCTGCACCTAACAGTC
>JBNMKO010000058.1:0-20474 GCA_050874385.1 Eubacteriales bacterium | reverse complement strand
TCCATAAGCTGTATATGCGCACAGTCGCGCAGCATTATACTCGAAAGCTGCGTTGTAGCCTCCGTCGCATACACTCTGCCCCTGAAGCCCCTCGCGTACAAAAGCGGCAGCAATCCCGAATGGTCAACATGTGCATGGGTGAGAAAAACATAGTCAATCATCGCCTCGGAGACTGGCAGCGGTGCGTTCTCAAACACATTGATGCCCTGCTCCATTCCGTAATCAACCAAAATATGCTTTCCGCAAGCCTCAATATAATGACAGCTTCCCGTAACCTCGTGGTCAGCCCCGATAAATTCAAGCCTCATAGCGACACCTCCCAAGTCAAACTGCATACTATAATATATAGCAAGCTTAAAATAATTATGATTTAAGCCAATATAAGCCTGCTATCACTTATAGTATAATTATATACTAATTTTTACATTTTCCAAGATATTTTTGCAATTATTCAAATATTTTATTGAATTTGTGTTCAATTAACAGTATAAAACAACTTTTCGTCTCAAGTACGTCAAAGGAGGTTTCATGAAAAAAATCATATATTTTGATAACGCCGCGACGACCAGTGTACACCCGGAAGTGCTAAGTTCAATGACACCTTACTTTTGCGATGAATATGCCAATCCCGCCGGCGGATACAAAACCGCGCGGATTGCCGAAAATGCCATAAACCGCGCGCGTATACAGGCCGCCCGTCTTATAGGGGCGCGTCCTGATGAGATATATTTCACAAGCGGCGGCTCGGAGTCGGACAACTGGGCGATAAAAAGCTACTCAAGAGGAGTGCGAATGAAACAAAAAGGTGCTTCCTGCCATATAATCACAACCTCAATCGAGCACAACGCTGTAATAAACTCGTGCAAGTCGTTGGAGGCGGAGGGATTTGCAGTCACCTACCTTCCGTGCGACAAATATGGCTTTATCCGCCCCGAAACCGTGATGTCAGCCATCCGCGACGACACCATCCTAATCTCCGTCATGGCAGCCAACAATGAGGTCGGCTCAATTCAGCCGCTAAAGGCAATCGGACAGATAGCAAGGCGGCACCAGATTGTATTTCACACTGACGCTGTTCAGGCATACGGGCATATCCCTATGAATGTAAATGAATGTATGATAGATATGCTGAGCATGAGCGCCCACAAACTCAGAGGTCCAAAAGGTGTCGGCTTCCTATATATAAGGGACGGTCTTGAAGTTCCATCCTACATTGACGGCGGCTCGC
Organism: Eubacteriales bacterium; assembly: GCA_050874385.1. GTDB lineage: Bacteria > Bacillota > Clostridia > Lachnospirales > Lachnospiraceae > CAG-882. The sequence goes on along the minus strand of JBNMKO010000058.1, from coordinate 19,246 downwards.
AGGAGAACGGTCATCGCGCCGGGACCTCGAATGTGCCGGGAATTGTCGGTCTTGGAAAAGCCTGTGAACTCGCCGCAAGAAATATGCCTAGAAATATCAACAACATGTCACGGCTCAGAAACCGCATCATATACAAAATCAGACAGGGACTTCCCGATGCCGTCCTCACAGGTTCCGAGCAGATGAGACTTCCAAACAATATCTCCTTCTGTTTCCCTCGTGTGGAGTCCGCGCAGCTTCTTGCAATACTCGACATGCACGGCATATGTGCCTCAGCCGGAAGTGCCTGCTCAACCGGAGCCGCCGGGCCATCCCACGTCCTTCTCGCGATGGGCATAGACCCAGACCTCGCCGGAGGTTCTCTAAGGCTCACAATATCCGCCGACACGACAGTCGAGGAAGCCGATTTTGTAGTTGACACAGTCATCAAAACTGTTAAAAAACTTAGAATATAGTGTGAAAAGAACATCTAAATCAGCAAAAAAGCTTATTAATATGTTCTACTCCCCTACTATTTATGTCGCCTAAAGGCGGCATGGGAGATAATATGAATGATTACAACAAAATAAATAATATGGGCTGTTCTTCCTTTGTGCATCACCTGTTTTCTTGGAGGGCGGCTCATATTTTTATAATTTTATACTTGTATACTAGTTGACATATTCTAAATTATCGTTATAATTTAATTATAAGATTCTTACTATAAATGAACAATTATGAAAAATCGTACAGAAATATCTGATATTTGTTTAAATTTGCTCATTTATAACAATTACATAGCAATAAGGAGGCAAAAAAATGCAAATGACTTTCCGCTGGTACGGTGAGGGCAATGACACCGTAACCCTAGACCAGATACGCCAGATTCCGGGCGTAAAAGGTATTGTATGGGCACTTCACGACAAACAGCCGGGTGAGATATGGCAGCCCGACGAAATCCGCAAAGTGACCGACCACATAAAGGAGTACGGCTTCAACGTCGATGTCGTCGAGAGCGTCAACGTACACGATGACATCAAGATAGGACTTCCAAGCCGTGACAAATATATCGAGAACTATAAGCAGACACTGAGAAACCTCAAGGAAGTCGGTGTAAAGGTGGTCTGCTACAATTTCATGCCGATTTTTGACTGGACAAGAACCGACCTCTTCCACCCTGTCGGGGACGGCTCGACGGCACTCTACTACGAGAAGGACAAGATAATCGACGACCCAAAGGAGATGGCTAAGTACATACTCGAAAAGTGCGAGGGCTTCACAATGCCGGGATGGGAGCCTGAGAGAATGGCACATCTGACCGAACTTTTTGAGGCATACAAGGATGTGACAAAGGAAAAACTTTGGGCTAATCTAAAATATTTCCTTGAAGCACTTATGCCGACCTGCCGCGAGTGTGACATCAAGATGGCTATACATCAGGACGACCCGCCTTGGGATATATTCGGCCTGCCGCGTCTTCTTGTGGATGAGTCGTCCATTGACCGCTTTTTAAAGATGGTCGACGACCCATACAACTGCCTTACACTCTGCTCCGGCTCACTCGGCTCTAATCCAAAGAACAACGTGGCGGATATAATAAGAAAGCACTGCGACAGGATTGCGTTTGCACATATAAGAAATGTAAAGCACTTCCCTAACGGCGATTTCTCCGAGGCTTCACACCGAGACTGTGACGGCGATATCGGCATACTCGACATAGTAAAGGCATACCACGACTGCGGCTTCACAGGATATGTCCGCCCTGACCACGGACGACACATCTGGGGCGAAAAGTGCAGACCTGGCTACGGACTGTATGACCGCGCACTCGGCATAATGTACCTGCTCGGCTGCTTTGACACCCTAGAAAAGTTTGATAGGAAATGACATGGAGGACTACAATGGAACTCACTCTAAACGGAATAAAGGACACCGCCGCATGGTCGGGCTACAGCCTTCCTTCCTATGATATAGAACAAATGCGCCGTGAAACCTCGGCAAATCCGGTGTGGCTTCACTTCGGCTCGGGAAATATTTTTCGCGCATTTATAGCTGCTGCCGCACAGCGCCTGTTAAGTCAGGGCGACGCAACGACGGGAATAATATGTGCCGAGAGCACCTTCGGAACGGAAATTATCACAGAATGTTACCGCCCCCACGACAACCTTTGTGTGTCCGTCACCCTAAACCCTGACGGCAGCATGTCAAAGGAGGTCATCGGCTCTGTGGCTGAGTCGGTCACAGTCGCAGACGACATGGACAGAATAGCGGAAATTTTCTGCTCCCCTTCGCTACAGCTTGTATCATTTACAATAACAGAAAAAGGATACGCAATAAAGGACAGTTCGGGAAATCTGACCGATATCATAAAAGAGGACATGGAAAGTGCACCGGAAAGCTGCAAACATCTTATGTCGCTTCTCGCCGCGCTCTGCATAAAGCGTTTCCACGCATGTGGCAAGCCGCTCGCACTTGTCTCTATGGACAACTGCTCCCACAACGGCGAGAAGCTTGAGACTGCCATCACCACCATAGCCTCCGCATGGAAGGAGAACGGCTTCATAACACAGGACGAGCTTGACTACCTCAAAAAATCCGTCTCATACCCTTGGAGCATGATTGATAAGATTACTCCAAGACCCGACGCACAGGTTGAGGCAAGTCTCGCGGCAGACGGGATAAAGGACATCAAAGCTTTTGTCACACCGGGCGGCGTGTATGTCGCTCCGTTTGTCAACGCGGAACGCCCTGAGTACCTTGTGATAGAGGACGATTTTCCTAACGGCAGACCATCGCTTGAAAAAGCGGGAATACTTTTGGCTGACCGCGACACTGTAAACAAAGTGGAAAAGATGAAGGTGTGCACATGTCTCAACCCGCTGCACACATGCCTCGCCGTGTACGGATGTCTCCTCGGCTACACATCAATCGCGTCCGAGATGAACAGTCCTGAACTAAAAAGTTTTATAACAAAAATGGCTTGCGAGGAGGGTATGCCGGTTGTGATAAATCCGGGAATAATAAATCCAAAGGATTTCCTCGATGAGGTTCTAACCCAGCGACTTCCCAACCCGTTTATGCCTGACACGCCACAGCGCATAGCCACCGACACATCCCAGAAGCTTCCTATCCGCTTCGGTGAGACCATCAAGCTCCACCTTGAGCGTGGCACGGCAGAAAATCTCAAGTACATTCCGCTTGTGCTGGCAGGCTGGCTTCGCTATCTTCTCGCCTTGGACGACAACGGCATCCCGTTCACACCATCAAGCGACCCGCTCCTTGACGAATGTCAGGCTGTGTTAGACGGAATAAACCTTGGAGACCATGTGGAAAAATCAAAGCTCCACCCTCTGCTCTCCAACAGCAACATCTTCGGGGTTGACTTAGAGGCAGCAGGACTTGCCGACAAAGTTACAGACTACTTTAACGAGCTTATTGCAGGCAAGGGGGCTATCCTTGCGACACTGAAAAAATATATGGCATAACTAATAATTATTATGAATAGTCAATCGGATATTGGCAAGCCACTTTGCTGCTTGCCAATATCCATATTTGCTGCTATCACACAAGCAAACCACCACTACTTATTGCTACATATAATTATACATAAAAGTGGCGGACTTTCCTGATAATATAAAAAAGGAAGTATAAATATATGAACATCACTCCTAGAAATCCCGACGAGACAGGTCGCTCTTATGCGCTAAGAATTTTAAAACAGAACATCACCGACACCACCCTAAAACCCGGCACTCTGCTGTCCGAAAATGAACTCTCAAAAGAGCTCGGTCTTTCAAGAGTGCCCGTGCGCGAAGCCCTTATCGAGCTGTCCAAATCAGACATTGTGGAAATTCTCCCGCAGAGAGGCAGCCGCGTCGCCCTTATCGACCTAAAGCTTGTGGACGAGGCAGGCTTTTTCCGCCGCACGCTCGAATGCGCTGTCGTAAGGCTTGTATGCGAAAAGGCTAAAAATGGCTCTCTCTCCGACGATTTTTTCCTCTCCGTCAAGGCAAATCTCAACATGCAGGATTTCTATATTGAAAACCCCGCACCCGAAAAGCTTATGGAGCTTGACAACGAGTTTCATCATCTCCTTTTTTCATGTGTTGACAAGGAGCGCTGTTACAGGATGTGCCGCGACATGGGAATACATTTTGACAGAATAAGGACACTTGCTCTTCACACGGTAAAGGAGTTAAAAATCGTGAACGACCACCGCGAAATCTTCTTAGCCATCTGCAATGCCGACGCAGACACCGCCGAAAAGCTTATGTCCGCCCACCTTACACGCTTTAAAATCGACGAGGAGACGATACGCGCCAAATACCCGGATTATTTTTCACAATAATCCCACACAAAAGCACTCTATTTTGCCAAAAACCAAAAATCCATGGGAAGATTTTCTCAAATATATCTGTCCGCGGCTTTACTACTTGAAAAAATACCCAAAACCTATTATAATCTAATCATATAACGATGTCAGGGCAATATTTATGCTCATTATATGACTACGAAATACACCTAGGAAGGAAGTACATAATATGCGTCTAGTTACCCGTTCCGATTTTGACGGACTTGCCTGCGGAGCACTTTTAAAGGAAGCAGGTATTATTGATTCATGGAAATTCGCCCATCCAAAGGATTTACAGGACGGTCTTGTTCCTGTCGATGAGAACGATTGCCTTGCCAATGTTCCATTTGTTGAGGGCTGTGGTCTTTGGTTCGACCACCATTCAAGTGAGTTCGAGCGCAACGAGCTCAAGGGAAAATATAAGGGAGAGAGCCGTCTCACACCTTCATGTGCGAGAATTATATATGAATACTACGGCGGTAGGGAGCGTTTCCCTCAGTTTGACGATATGATGGAAGCTGTCGACAAGGTTGACTCCGGACACCTCACCATCGACGAGGTTATGAACCCTAAGGGCTGGATACTTATCGGCTTCCTCATGGACCCAAGAACAGGTCTTGGACGTTTCCGCCAGTTCACAATCTCCAACTACCAGCTTATGGAGAAGCTCATGGACGCATGCCGCACCATGACAACTGAGGAAATTCTCGCTCTCCCTGACGTTCAGGAGAGAATTGAAGTGTACAATGAGCAGACCGAGAAGTTCAAGGAGATGGTAAAGAAGTACACCCGCACAGAGGGAAATGTCATCATCACAGACCTTCGCGGTGTTGACCCTATCTATACAGGCAACCGTTTCATGATTTACAGCATGTATCCTGAGCAGAATATCTCCGCATGGATTGTCAGCGGACGTGGCGGCGCAGGCTGTTCTGCTGCTGTAGGCTACAGTATTTTGAACCGCACATGTGACATCAATGTCGGAAGCCTTATGCTCAAGTATAACGGCGGCGGTCACAAGGCTGTAGGAACATGCCAGTTCTCCGACGAGAACATGGCTACAGAGCTTCCTAAGATGCTCGACGAGCTGTGTACACTTGCAAATGCCTAATTAAAAATGCTGTCATCTGAACCTTGGAAACATTTTCCAAGTGATAATTCAGATGGCAGCACTTTTATTATACCAATTTCTCTAATTCCACTTCTCTAATTTTTTCCCGTCCAACACAGCCTCGACCAAATCATTCCCCCGGTAGACCAGCTTGAGCGAAAAAAATGGAACATTCTCCTCCAACAATCTCAAAAAAATCCTGTCTCCCTCCCAAAGATTTAGCTTTCCAACATCCGATTTTTTGACCCACTCGAGAACACCCTCGTTGCACTCTCTCATAGAACCGTCGGGCTCATTTACACTTCCCTCAAAACCATCCGCCGTGTACAGACTCATATACTCGGCAGGCTCATCCTCATAAACGAATGTTACAATCCCCCTGTATCTGTAAGAGGTTAGCCTAAGCCCAGTCTCCTCGTACACCTCGCGCAAAAGACAGTCCTCCGGGCTTTCCCTGTCCTCGAAATGTCCACCGACACCAATCCATTTGTCCTTGTTCACATCGTTCTTCTTTGAGACGCGGTGAAGCATGAGATATGCGTCGTCCTTCTCTATATAGCACAATGTGGTAAGGGGTGATTTTGACATATATGTGACCTCTTTTCCTACTTTGATTTAATATTTTGGTCTATTTTTTCTCATTCTGCCAATCCACAAGGTCGGCAAGTGTGATATTGTCCACAACATTGTCCACCGCATCGTTTATCTTCTGCCAAATTCTGACCGTGACGCAGCTATCCGCCCTATCGCACTCCACCGCACCGTTTCCCACACAGCTTACCGGAGCCAAATCCCCTTCCGTAGCCCTCAAAATCATGCCAACGGTATATTCCTTTGGCTCTCTAACAAGCAGATAGCCGCCCTGCGGCCCTCTTATACTCCTGACATATCCCGCCTTGTTGAGCACCGATATAATCTGCTCCAAATATTTCTCTGAAATCTGCTGTCTCGCCGCTATATCATTAAGGCTTACCGGCTTGCCCGACAGGTCACAGGCAAGGTCAAGCATAAGCCTGATTGCGTATCTTCCCTTAGTTGATATCTTCATAGTCTTTTCCTCGTTTCATAATAAAATCCCAGCCGCTCCTCATTTCCCCGCATCGAGCAGCTCCTCATATTGCTCCACAGACATAGGCTTGTAATACAAATATCCCTGCGCCCTCGTGCATCCACACTCCAATAAAAACTTCTTCTGGCTGTCAGTCTCAACGCCCTCCACAATCGTGTCAAGGTCGAGTTCGTTTAACATCGCAACCGTGTGCTTTAGGATTGTTCTGCTCTTAGGGTCATCTATATCATCTATAAAGCCCTTATCTATCTTAATCTCATCCACAGGTTGATTTCTAAGCATAGTCATTGTGGAATATCCTATGCCAAAATCATCCATGGATATCTTAAAACCATATTTTCTAAGCTCCTCCATGTTATCGTAAATTATATCCTGATTTTCCGCAAATCCGCTCTCCGTAAGCTCAAGCGGCACATATTTAGGCGGAACATTGTACTTTTGTGAAAGATTTATAATCGTATCTTTGAATTTGCTGTCAAAAACATGAAGCCTTGAAATATTTATCGACACAGGCTCAACGCGCTTTCCCTCCTCTATTCTTCTTCCAAGAAAGCCAAAAACCCTCGTCCATACATATATATCCACATCTATTATAAGACCATTTTTCTCGACAACCGGAATAAACTCCCCAGGCGAGACCATCGTGTTATCCTTATAACGCCATCTGACAAGCGCTTCACCGCCTATAATCTTACCGTCAATCATACTAACCTTAGGCTGAATATATATGACAAGCTGCTCATCCTCAAGCGCCTCGACGATATCATTCTCTATCATCTTACTTATAAGCATCTGCTTTCGCATCTTCTCGTCAAAAAAGGCATATCTCGCATAAAACTTTCCCTTTATGGTGCAAAGCGCCATAGTCGCGTAGTCCCTCATAAGGCTGACCGACATTGACGGGTAATCTGCAATACATATTCCAAACGCCGGAAGTGCCTTGTACGGCATTTTATATTTGTCAATTCTGTCCGCCATTCGCGCGGTGATATCTATAAGCTCCTGCTCGTCGTCAAACGGAGTGCACATGGCAAAAGTGTCCGCCCGAAAATGCGACAGCACGACATGCTCTTTTCTTTTTTTCTCCGCCCTGAGAGCGTCCGCCGCCGCTATCAAAAGCCCATCTCCCACATCTCTGCCGCAAAATTCATTGATTGCCTTAAAATTGGAAAAATCAAGCACAATCATGGCAAATCTGAGCTTTGGATTGGCAAGCATCTCCTCCTGCGCCTTGTACTGAAATGCCCTGATATTATATAAATCCGTCATAAATGTACGGTTAGACTCTAAATTGTCCTCTGCCATTCTGCGCAGTGAGTAAATATAGAGTTCAAAATCTTTCCTGTTCATACCATACAATTCTTCGCAATCTACACTCATTAATTCATCTGCAAGCTCGTTATCCATAACACCTCTTATATTCTGTCCAAAATTACCGAACCATATTTAAAGTCTTTTCCTATTATATTTAATTCTGTACATATCCTTATCCGCTTCCTGAAGATAATACTCAAAATCCCTGTGCTCGGAAGGCTCCGTGATTGACAAGCCCATACTTATGCCAATCTCGTCCTCCTCAAGCTTTTTGACTGCCCTCTTCCTGAAATCTTCCCCATCCTGTGGCGTTTCACAAGGAAAGAACGCAACAAACTCATCCCCTCCGAACCTGTATACATAGCCATCCTTCGGGCACTCCTCCAAAAGTGCATCGGCAATCATCTTGATAATCTCATCGCCAAGCTCATGCCCGTATGTATCGTTTATCTCCTTAAAGGAGTCCGCATCCGAAAATGTCACGGCACAGCGTATGTTTTTGCGGTTATATTCCCTAAGCTTAGGCTCTATCATCTCGCTGCATGCAAGTCTGTTGTAAAGCCCTGTGAGCTGGTCACGATTATATGTCTCTTTGAGCTGCCTGTTCATTCTCTCCAATCTGAACTTGTGGCTTAAATTCTCCATAGTTCTGACAAGAGTATTGTGTATATCATAGAAAAACGGATTGTCATACAGAAAACTGCCATTTATAAGCACACTGTAGCCTATCGTCCTCTCCCTGAAATGAATAGGAGTAAACATATATACCCTTCCGGCTCCATTTTGCTCTAAATATTCTCTGAACGCCGCCTCGCTCTCACCTTTATGTATCTTGTCACCATCGGCAAAATATGCCTCCACAAGCTGTTCCCTGTCAAATCCTGTGACCGGAAATACCTCCTCATCCGCCGCCTCATACAGCCGCTTGTCAACAACGATGCCAAATCCGTCACAGTCAAGCGACATAAAATGCCTCGTGACCGCCGAAAAAAGTTCCTCATAGGATGAGCATTTTGACATAATCACCTCAAGATTTATGAGTTCTTCCTCTCTCCTCAGCTTGTCAACGCTCCCTATTATGTCATTTTTGACATACTCTCTATAATCGAGAAGCCCCGAATTAGGGCATCCACAACTCTCCGTAAATATGCACTCGGACTCGATAAATGTGCTCATAGGTGGATTTTTCCCACTCCATATGTCCGACAGCACCGACATACATGTAAAGCCAATCTGCTCTCTTTTTAGGCTCACCGTGGTAATCTGCGGCTCAAAGTACATTGCCTTGTCCATATTGTCAAAACCCGTAACCCTGAAATCATCCGGAATGGCATATCCCATCGACTGCGCGCAATAACAAAGCCCTGTTGCGATATTGTCGTTGGCACATATAAATGCATCAGGAAATACAGGATTTGTCCTTCCATCTGCCTGCTGCTTTTTAATATACTCCTTAAAATATCTCACGCCCGTGTCAAAATCATAGTCCCCATACCACACAGGATTATCTGCTATATCCATTCCAAGTTCTATAAGTGCATTTTTATAGGCATTTACACGCTGCTGATTTTCAAAATTTTCCCTAGGACCGCCTGCGTAAATGTAGCTTCTGCACCCATGTTCATTGTAAAGATGCTCCACAAGTGTCCTTATCGTGCTGTCATTGTCAATTCCCACATAGTAGAAGCCGTCTATGTCACACGCTATGCTTACAACCGGGACATTCGCCGCCCTTATGTGGTCTATTGCAGCTTTAAGTACCTTGTCATCCCTTATGTTCAGGCAGTCTAGGATAACCCCATCATACTCCGACAGGTCAGGAAGATTATATATATTATATTCACCTTGATTGTACAGCTCGTCCGTGCTCCAGTTTCCATGACAGCTAAAATGGTAAAGGCATATATCTTCCGGTGACTTTTCAATATACGACTTTATTCCTGCAACCCATGCATACACAATCAGACGCTTCCAGCCATCCGAAATCAATGCAACCTTCTTCATTTTAAATGCTATTCCCCCGTATCTTATGCTATATTGCACAACGCATCGGGAAAATTTAAAATTTTACTTTCCGTATTGCTCTGTGTTACATACATTATACCATTATTATATCAATTTGTCATTTAATTTGAAAAAAAGACAGAAAATCCTGCAAAAAATTTTCTGTCTTTTATATATGACCTGACTTTATGTAACAATTTCCATACAGCTTTGTGTCAACGACCAGCGATTATAAATTATTTTCTGCTCACACTTGCAACCCTGAATTTTCTTATAAGCTCCTCAAGAGCTGCTGCCTGCTCGCTCATCTGCTGGCTGGATGCCGCACATTCCTGTGATGTCGCCGAGTTGGTCTGGATTACATCGTTGACGTGTCCAACGCCCTCCTTAATCTGCTCAAATGAGTGGTTCTGACCTGCAAGCTCATCCGCAACCTCGTTGACCTCTTTGGTTATGACTGCCGAGCCCTCGACAACACCGCCTAGTTTCTTAGCCGCCTTGTCCGCCGCAATCTTACCATTCTCAACAGCATTTACAGACGACTGGATAAGCGCTGCCGGCTCCTTCGCCGCCTCAGCACTCTGCGCCGCAAGCGTTGCAACTTGGTCTGCAACCACTGCAAAACCTCTTCCGGCATCGCCCGCCCTTGCCGCCTCAATCGAGGCATTGAGTGCAAGAAGATTTGTCTGTGAGGCGATATCATTTATTGTCCCGATAATCTTCTCAATCTCCTTGGAGGTCTTGCTAATCTCATCCATGGACTCAATCATCTTTTCCATCTTCTCATTGCTGTCCAAAATATCTTTTCCGACATTCTCGACCTTGTGGCTTATAACCTTGACATTCTGTGCATTGCGCGATACCTGCTCTGCCACAGTCTCTATCGTGGCTGTGAGCTCCTGCGTAACTCCTGCCTGCTCTGTAGCACCGTTTGCCAAATCATTCGAGCCGCGAGCCACCTGCTCCGAGCCGCCCTTAACCTGGTCAGCCGCGCGCTGAATACCATTGACAGTATGAGCCATGCTCTCCTCAAATTTCATAAATGAGTCGAGAATACCTATAAAATCGCCCTTCCACTCAACCTGTGGCTGCACATCGAAATTGCCGTCAGAAAATTCCTTCATTGAACGTCCAATATCGTCAACGTATGAGCTGAGTGTGCTTATGGAAAGCTTTAATGAACCTGCAAGCTCACCAATCTCATCATTTGAGGACACATCCAAACCACTGTGAAGATTTCCCTCCGAGAGCTTACGCGCCACGCCGTCAATCTCCTTTAGCGGTTCAACTATAGTTCTTACAATATTATTTCCAAGCTTAATAGAAACAAATAATGCACCTAATATGAAAACTATTATAGCCGCAATGCCTGAAATAACCGATATAAAAATCTTGGTGACAGCCTCATCTGTGAGACTATCCGTAAGCGCATCTATCTGGTCTGACAAGTCAAGAACTCCGTTAAGCGCCGGGGCACACTGCTCCAAAATCATGTGCTGTGCATTTTCCTTGTTGCCGTTTTCTATTTCCTTCATTATAGAATACGCTACATCTCCCCACGATGTCAGTGTGTTGGCGTACTCATTATAAACTCCCTCGTCCAAAACCCCTGTGCCTTTTAATATGGAAAGCTGCGTTCCTATATCAGTTATATTCTCCTCAACAACGCTTCTGTAACTGCTAAGTGTGGAGGTGTCGCTGTTCATAGCCATTTCCCTGATATTTCTGGCAGCTATGTTTATATCAATTATACTCTGCTTCGCCGCAGTATCGGCTTCGCTCACAGTATTTATATAGTTTCTAAAACCGTGAAATACAACTGCTAAACCAACAATACTCAGCAAACCTGATACAACCATAATAGCAATCACAACTCTGTAACCATAATGCAGTCTTTTTCCAAGTCTCATCTTTTTCAGTCTGTCTAACATACCAATTCCTCCTTTTAGTAATAGTCCCTTAGTACCAATTTTTATCCTATATATTTTAACAAATCCTCTATTAAAGTCAAACTAAGATTTAGTAAAGAAATAAATTTTTTTGCAAAAAACATACATATAAGAGACATTATTCAAAAAAAAACATAGCATTAATTATCCAAAAATGTTATGATAAATAATTGATAGAATAATGCAGTTAATTTATTAATTTCATCTGATATCACAATACATCCGAACCACATTCGCAAAATTGCTGCAATACAGCTTCTCTTTTTTTGCTCATGTCGTGTTCCCACCAAAAAGGAGCCTATCAATGGATTTTTCAAAAGAAACAATACTCATCGTCGACGATTCACGTTTTCAGCGAACTGTAATAAGGGAATTATTCAGTGAACACTTCAATCTGCTTGAAGCATCATCCGGCGGGGAGTGTATGCGCATCATTCAGGAGAATACGTCTGCCATCGACCTTGTACTTTTAGACCTTGTAATGCCGGGCGTGGATGGCTTTGAAGTGCTCAGGCGCAGACAGAGTATGCAGGAATTCTTAGATATTCCCGTCATTGTACTCACCACAAGCGACAGCCACACAATTCAGGCAAATTCTTATGAATTGGGAGCAAACGATTTCCTTACCAAGCCTATAGACCAGAACACGGCTCTTTCAAGAATACAAAATCTTTTAAAATCAAAGAGACGCGTGCGCTCACTTATACAGAAATATGTAGAATTTAAGGTAAAGTCAGAGCTTGACGAGATGACCGGTCTTTTCAACAAGACGACGACAATAAATCTCATAACAGATACCTTGTCCAAGTTCCCTGACGAGCACCATGCGCTGCTCATAGTAGATATAGACAATTTTAAGGCTATCAACGATGTTTTCGGTCACACTGTCGGAGACCACACAATCTGCATAGTCTCCAACGTAATCACTTCCCAGTTCTCGGGAACGGACATTGTGGGAAGAATAGGCGGCGACGAGTTTGTCGTGTTTATAAGGAACGTATCCTCGAAAAAAGATGTCTACGAAAAGACAACCGCGCTTGTCAACATTATCTCGGAAAAGAAGAATTTATCCATCCCTGACAATGTCACAATAAGCATAGGTCTTGTATTTTCTGACGGCACAGACATGGAGTATTCTACGCTCTTTGCAAAGGCTGACGAAGCGCTCTACTCCTCAAAGCACTCCGGTAAATCCTGCTACAGCGAGTACGGCGTAGGTCTGTCGGAGTCTGAGGTGTTTGCAACCACATCCCTTGTATACACAGACTCAAGAAATGTTCTCAGTATGCTTGAGTTTGCCTGCGAGCCTAGATGCAATGTAACACAGGTTCACTCCGTTGTCGAGATTGCCGGAATGTTGTCAAACGCTGAAAACGATATATCATGTATATACATAGACATATCTGACGAGAAGGACAACGGCGCAGAGCTGCTTAGAAAGATTAATGAAGTATCACCTAGCGATATCTTAGTTGTGGTCATCTGCCGCGAGGGCTGTATGGAGCAGATAAGACTTGCCGCCGGCTATGACTTCACAGGCGACATACTCTACTCACCTCTTGAGACCGCCACACTGAAAAGAAGAGTTGCAGCACACATTAAAATTGGAAACAATAAGCACAGTAATGCCCAACATTCAGAGCAGACAAAATAATAACAAATAAATCCACCCACTACTCATTGCTCTATGCAATAGAAGTGGGTGGATTTTCTCACAACACCATCTTACCCAGAATTTATTCCCCGTAAATCCACTTTTCAATATTTGATGTGCCCTCCCTGATTATGCTGCCATTCTGGTCTCTTTTTCCTGAATATATTCTCGAAACCAATTTCTTCTCTTTGTCATATCCAACCTCAACAATAATCCAGTCCCATCCGGTGCTGTCATTATTGCTGTGTGTTCTAAGACTCTCCACGCTGATACCGGCTTCCTGTAAAACTTTTTCAAGTGCATCACTGTATATCCAATCACCAGTCGATTCAATGCCATTCACTTTTATACCCTTTGATGCACCGCACCACACAGATTTTCTTCCCGCCTTAAAAGTCAGGTTATGATATGGCTCCGGAGCCGACTCGCGCCCATCCTTACACATCATAACCCACACACCGTCGCCTGCCTCCGGCTCGGAGTTGGCAAACTCCACATCACCCAGAACACATACATTCATAAGCGCAATCGAAATCTGCTTTGCATTAGCCGCATCAAGCGCCCTTCTCGCCCTCTCAAAATGTCTCAACAATAAAGGCGAAACAACGCCAACCAGAATAACCATGACAGCGATAACAACCAATAATTCAACCAATGAAAAGCCCTTAAAATCCTTGTTTCCATAATGCTTTTTATCCATTTGATAACACCCCATAAAATTTATTATTTTGGTCTATTTTAATATTAATTTTATGACTTATGCTTGTCAAGTCACCCCATTACAGTGCTAAAATCCACAATTATTAGACGTAAGTTTTGCAAACTTCCTAATGCCACAGCAGTCGCTCATGTCAAGTGCAAGCCTTAATCTTTGTAAACTTCCATAATTCAGCAACAGTCGCCAGCGCAAATAAAAAGGACATGTGAAAAATAAAATCATTTCTCACATGCCCTTTACTCTGCGACGTTTCTATATTAGTCATCGCAATTATAAGTCTGCATACATTTTTTGTAAAATCTAATATTTCTTGCTACTTCTGTTCGCGTATGAAAGCTCATAGTTACTTCACTGCAATCTTATTTCTTCCCGGAAATGTGTTAAACTCATCCGGCTTCCAAACTGGCTCAATGCCTCTTGTGATATCCTCAGCCGTAATCACAGCATCGTCATTGTCGATATCTATTATTGTGTAGAGGTCATTTCCCATTCCAAGCTCCTTCATGTAGGAGAGCTGTCTGAGTCCATGCCTTGTCTCTACACGCTCTATCATGGCTTTTCCGCCGCCCTCCGGGAGATTATAGATGACATCCACACATGCGTTGTCGACTGCCAAAATATCAAAACCGGCAAGTATTCCGACATCAGGAGTAACAACAGGCTCCGCCTCGCATCCCTCACAGTCACAGGACACCGACATATTTCTCATAACATTAATATATGAGACATGACCTGCAAAATGGTCAATCGTTCCCTTTGTGGACTCCGTCATTCTCTCCATGAGTTCCTCGCCCGCTACGCTCCACATATTGTCTGAACCCGGTGTGGTGTGAATTTCACCCTTGCCAATTCTTCCGTCGGCACAGCCAATTCCGATATTCTTGTTAGAGCCGCCAAAGCCTCCCATCGTGTGTCCCTTAAAATGTGTCAGAACAAGAAGTGAGTCATAATTAGGCAAATTCTTTCCAACATGAATTTCATCTAACCATTTACCGCCATTCACAGGAAAAGTTGTAGCTCCATCCTCGTCGAGAATGTCCACAGGGCAGAAAGTCCATCCGTTAATCTTTAACGTCTCTCTGTGAGCCTCTGTGGTGTATCTGCTTCCCTCGTAATATGTATTAGTCTCAACAACCGTAGCACTAGGAAGTCTGTCCTCGTACAGAGCCTTCACCCAAGGACGCGGGATGATATTCGGGCCCTCCGCCTCGCCTGTGTGAAGCTTGATTGCAACCTTGCCCTCAATTCCCTTTGATACACGGTCATAAATCTTTTTAAGACCCTCCGGGGATAAATCTCTTGTAAAATACACTATCGACTTCTCTCCTGTTCTCTTGTCATAAGGAACATAAAGATTTCCGTCCGTTCCCGGTACTGCATTCTTAACTGCCATTATATTTTCCTCCCTTAATCCCGGATAGCATTTTTTTAACCATGCAAAATCCGATAAATTATACATCTATATCAAAAATTATAGCACTTAAACCTTACTTTAGGTCAATAGATGTAAATCCATTAACTGTAAAATTTTCTCAAAATTCCAAATAGCACTATATTATTTCTCTCCCCGGATTAACTACTGTATGTGTGCAAGATAATAGTTAAGACCATTTCTTCTGAACAGAAAATCCCTTCCGGCAAAGTTCCCGGTGCTCACAATATAGTAATACAGCCCGTAATCTGCCGTATCGCTGTCACCATTCTCGTCACCCTGACTTACAATAATGAACTGCTCCTTATCATCTAAAACTTCCGCGCCGTTTGCATCATAGTTCTCAGTTATTCTTATGACATCCGATGCCATAAGAAAATCCGACAGCGAACCCGACACCTCAATGCTCTCACCGCCAACTATAATATAAGGAATTTCTCCGTACTGCTCTAGTATATTCTGCTGTTCATCGTACTCATCACCCGAACCGTAATAGTCAATTCCAAATCCGTTGACCATAAGAAGAACACTTCCCACAAGCAATGCCAACCCTGTGAATAAATTCACAAACTCCTTTCGCGCAAGAGCCGCAATTGAAAATACACAGATAATCACCACCAATATTTCCAGCATATCCGCCGGATAATAATATCTTGTCGAGTTGAGCGGGCTTATATATCTCACACAGACACCATAAAATACCGCCGCAGCGGTCAGCTTGACAACCAGTTCCTTGCCCCCGCGATACACATTTTTCTTCGCCGGGATTGCAAGAAACAATATTATAAGCGCCGGCACTGCCCACTCAGCCACCTTGTAACCCCACTGAAATATGGACATCTGCATTATCACAAGACCGTCAAGCATCAGCGGAATATTGCTGAACACATTTAGGCTCCTGTCAGTCATTGAGCTTGCTACAAACCTCTTTAGTATTGCCTCTATCCAGAAGTTCCATATAAGCGTTGACAAAAGCACCGCCATAACCATCGCGCCAAGGTACATCAATATTTCCTTATATCTCTTATTTATACAGTCACACACAGCCTCTACGATAAAGAACAATACGGCAAACAGTGCAAAATAATACTGTGTCAGAAATCCTCCTGCCGTGACCACGCCGAGCCACACATAAGTCCATATGCTCGTTTTTTTCCTGTCAATTATCAAAATATTGATATATACAAATGCCGCGAGAAAGAATGTCATCATCATGTACATTCTCACCAGGCTCATATTAGACAATGTACTTTTGTTTACCGCATAAATCATACACGCTATAAAGGCGGCAATCGGTGACTTGAATATTTTTCTTATAATCAGCCAGATAAATACCTGTGTGCCCATAAAAAAGAGAAAATTTACGGACAATCCCGTCCACTTGGAGAAACTTGCTCCTTTGATTGAGGATGCAATGTAAAAAAATATGTAATACAGCGGCGGATGCACATAGTCCTGCTTCACCATCGCAAGCGTCTGCCCCAGACTGTCATTCGCCGTATGCGTAAGCTTGTCCGCGAACTCTTCATGTGTATACCATATGTTCTCTCCAAGCTGGTACAGCGGACTGTCCGAGTTTGTGATTGTATATGTAAACATCTCGTCACAGAACTGTATGCGCTTACCGGAAGCGACAACCAAGAACAATATGGCTGATATAACCAATGCCGCCGCCAGCGAAATCACATCCCTTTTCTTAAATTTTTTAAAGATTTCAAGCATGTTTTAATTCCCCTTTTCTCATATATGCGCACCTTGACATTTATCAACTTGTACAAAATGCAATATTTTTTAATATAATATATTCGTCTTGTACTGTCAACGCAGTTATGTTATTACCCTCTCCCCATGCTCAAACAACAACTCATTCAGTTTATATAAATCGTAACCATTTTTCAGTGCAAACATTATGCACACATCCCTCTGATTTCTCGGATACAATATGCTCATCTTTCCAAGGCGCAGAACCATCTGCACCTCCTCGTATGAGAGCGGAAAACCTATACATATCTGAATAAGCTTATCCCTCGACACATTCTTTTTTTCTCCCCTGAAAATCTCGTAACCATAGTTGGTATCACTCATGCCCGCCTTTTTGAACACCTCGCTTTTGGTCATATTATACTTGGCAAGCATTTTATTGAGATACTCCGACAAAGTTATGTCACTCAGTTCCCTTTTGTTCTTATGTATATAATCATCCACATTTTTTGCAAAATTTATCTCCTTTGTAAGCTCTTCCGTTGTCTTTTTTGATGCAATCGCACTCATACTTTTTTGCTAAACTCCTCTATCAAAAACATTTTTACCGTATACCGCCAAGCCTGCCTTTTGTCCACATTGCAGCCATCACTGTCACCAACACCAAAAGCAGCGCCGCCACAAAACCGATTACAAGCCTGATTATTTTCTCAAAATAAACCGCCCCGATATCATTCTCCATCTTTTCTATACTTGAATACCTTTTCTCAGGGTCAAACCTTGTCGCCTTCTTTATTATTCTTTGTAGATATCTGATATACAGGCTTTTATCACCGCAGGCATAATATAATTCTTTTAATAAAATGCCGGCTGAATATATATCGCTTCTCTCGTCGGTCTGCATATATCCGAACTGCTCCGGCGAGGCATAATCCCTCGTGCCCATAAGCAAAGTATCATGCTCGCCGTTCTGCTTGTAAATTCTTGCTATATCAAAATCTATAAGCTTGATTTTTCCATCCCGTGTCACAATTATATTCTCCGGCTTCACATCCCTGTGAACAATCTTAGGCTCATTATTGTGTAAAGCCTTCAAAGCCTCACAAATCATAAGCATATACTGTTTCACGCTCTCCTTTGGCACATTCCCCTTATCTATTATCTCCCTTAGCGTCTCTCCGCTGACATACTCCTCCAACACAAACACACATCCATCCCCATCCCAAATATCTATTATTTTAGAAATATACTGTGACTCGATATTTTTTATGCCGATGTAAAGCTTCTTAATCTCTTTTCCCTGATATTTTTTCAGCTTAAAAAAAGTCGTTCCGCCATCAAAAGCGACAACATATGTCTCTGACTTTTCTTTCTTTGATATTGTGTCAATAATTTTAATCTTTTTCTTCATAGTAAATTATAGTTTACACCTCTTTATAGTGTTTCTATTTATTTCCATATAATACCGCTAATATCATATATTAGTCTTGTGCTGTCAGCGCAATCACATCACCACTTTCCCGTCACCATATTTATATTTTTTGCTGTCTTTTTTCTCACAGGTTTCCTGATATTTCAGACCATGTTATAACCATACATTACAGGCATGACAAAATCTGTCGGGGCAGAAATATCAAGGAATTTTTTTAAAAAATAATAAAAATTTACACGCAATATTGCGCTGTCAGCACAAGACTACAGCACTCTTTAAGCATATCATTATGCTATGCGGGAACACATAAGTTCCCATAAAAAAACTATATTTTAAGGAGGAAATTCTATATGAACAAAACGAAAATCCGTTCATTTCTCGTATGTCTGCTAGTCTGTGCACTGTTAGTCTTGCAGCTTTCAGGCTCACTATTGCCTATGAGCGTAGGTGCTGACGAGACAACAAGCGAAATGACAGACAGTGTGGAGGAAACCACACAGGAAAGTACAACAGTAACCGAGGAGACAACTAC
>JBNMKO010000057.1:0-20938 GCA_050874385.1 Eubacteriales bacterium | reverse complement strand
TTGATTTTCAAAAAGTAGTTCGTATCTTACTTAATACGCAAAAAAGACCGCGAAAAAATTCCTTCCGCGGTCTTTTTTGTTCTGCCGCACAGCTTGTGTACATGCAGAACGTGCTCATCATAAGTGGCGAATATGACTAATAATATTTCTTGTTCCCCCACAGATTAGCTTTTCTAAGCTCCAAATACTCGGCATACGCCTTCTCCAATATCTGTTTCTCGTTTGAGAACTTGAGAAGATGATACGCTTCATGGAACTTATAATAGCCGGAGTCCTCAAAAAATTCCTCCTTCTGCGGCTTACTGTAGTAGCTGTCCGCCATCATCAGATACCAGTGGACTTCCTTGTCCACAACATCTGACGGCACAGAAAATGTGTACTGGCTCTTTCCTACATACTTGATAATCTGGGCTGATACTCCTGTTTCCTCCTTCACTTCACGAAGTGCTGTCTCTTTGTAATCTTCGCCTTCCTCGACAGTTCCCTTCGGAAGCACCCAGCCTTCATACTTGTTCTTAAAATTCTTATAAAGAACAAGTATCTTTCCTCTAAATATAACCACACCGCCACAGCTAGTTGCCTGTATCACAGCAATTCCTCCTGTATTATGGTGTGTCACATATGACTTGAGTATAGTATAAACCAGTTTTCACACAATATCAATGTTTTTTATTGTACCACGCATCAAAAATATCCTTCGCCACATTTACCGCATATCTGTCCGGTGTTCCGTTCTCGTTGAAACCCTCGAGCACAACGCTGACTATTATTTCAGGGTCGTCATAAGGCATATAACCCACAAAAAGCGAGTGCTCATAGCCCGATGTTCCATACTGCGCCGTTCCCGATTTTCCTGCCGCCTCATAAGGTGCATCGGCAAACACATGTGAGAAGCTCACATCTATAACTTTCTTTAAATGTACAGAGAGCATAATCGACTCTTCCCTGCTCATCACCTCGCCATAGTACTCATCTCCGCCCGTTCCATCATACCAGTAGACGCTGTCGCCGTAAGGTGCCAGAATACTCTTTACAATATACGGCTCGTAAAGCACGCCTCTGTTGGTGACAGCCTGCATTATAAGCGCATTGTGGAGAGGAGTTATAAGGGTTGCCCCCTGTCCAAAGCTCGTCTGAACAATCTCCCATTCAGGTGAGTCCTCCGTAAGACTGTACTGCGATTTGCTTGTGACAAGCCCAAGCCCGTCATGGTAATGGATTTCTTTATTGAAAAGGAGCTGCTGTGCCGTCTCAATGCTCGTATTCACATCTGTGTCGAGTCCCATCGTTATAAATGCTCCGTTGCATGAATGTGCAAATGCGTCATAGGTGTCCACACTTCCATGCGCCGTATGCCCAACACAGGCAACCGAAATATTGTCCTTCGTGAACACGCCATTGCACTCATAGACAAAATTCCTAAATCTTTCACCAGCCTTGCAATCCCTGTAATACGCCAAAAGCGTCATAATCTTGAAGGTTGAACCCGGCGGATACATGCCCGAGACAGCTCTGTTCAAAAGCGGTGCGTCGGCATTTGCATCCGTACCCTGTGTCATAAGCGTATTCGGGTTAAAATCAGGCTTTGACACCATCGCAAGTATCGCACCTTTTCTGTCCATAACAACAACAGCGCCCTTACTGTCCCCAAGAGCCTCATATGCGGCATACTGCATGTCATAATCGAGCGTGGTCACAACGGAATTTCCCCTGTATTTCTGGTCGGTCAGCTCCGCGTGAAGCTTATTGTCAAAAGTGTCGCTGCTCCTTGAGAGCTGATAATTTAACACGCCCTCAAGCCCTGCTCCCTGACCGTAAGTGTACCCGACAACATGAGAAAACAGCCTTCCATAAGTGTATACTCTCTCTGTCTCTCCATCGGCATTGACAATGCTCGCCGCAAGCTCCTCACCTGTAGCCGCATAAATTGAGCCCCTCTGCGTCTGCTCCTGCATTTTGCTGAGTCGTCTGTTGTATGTGCTGTCAAGTATGCTCTCGTCAAATGTCGCAAGCTCATATATATAATAACCGCCTATTATAAGGACAAGTATAAGACTTCCGACAACCATTTTAGGCGAGCGGACAGCCACCTTTTCATGGCTTCTGTTTCGTTTGCGTTTATCGTCGTCTTTGGATTTATCATCCTCCTCGTCATAATCGCCCACATCATCGGCATCCTGCTCCATATTCTTGGCTGCGACACCTTGAATAATTGCAATCATTATCATTGAGCTTATAATCGAGCTGCCGCCATAGCTCACAAACGGAAGCGTAACTCCGGTGCTTGGAATACAGTTTATCGTACCTCCTATATTTAAAAAGCACTGAAAAATATACATTATTCCAAATCCGCCGAGGAGCTGTCTGTTAAAGCTGTCCCTGTTCTCCGACAGCACCGTGATAATTTCAAAGAAGACATTCAAGCATACCATTATTATGATAATGCCGAACAGTCCGCCAAACTCCTCCGATATCGCCGGAAAAATGAAATCCTTCGTCACGACAGGTATAGAGCCCGGAAGTCCTCTTGTCAGTCCCGTTCCAAACCATCCGCCGTTTCCGATTGCAAATACAGACTGCACAAGCTGATAGCCCTTTCCGTCAATGTATTTAAACGGATTGAGCCACACATCGACCCTCACCTTCACATGGGATATCAAAAAATATGCCCCAACACCTGCCACAATGGCACAGACACCGCCCAGCACAAGATATCTGTACTTGTGGGTTGCATCGTACAGCATGACAACATAGGTCACATAGAAAATGAGTGCCGCACCAAGGTCATTTGAGGCTACAAGAATGAGCACATGCAGTGCCGCGCACACGGACGTTGCCACTATGCGCCCCACCGATTTCCCCTTATAAAGCATACAGGCTATAAACATAACGTATGTAAGCTTTACAAACTCTGACGGCTGTAACGAAAAGCTTCCTATATTTATTGATAAATTCGCCCCGTACACCGTATTTCCAAGAGCGAACACCACCCCAAGAAGAACAATTCCCACAATACAGTAAACCACATCGAGCTTTATAAGGAAATGCAGCTTCTCCACTATAACAGGGATAAAAAGCAGAACCATCGTTCCCGCCCATATAAGCAAATACTGTCTTATAAGCTTATTCGTGTCCAGTCTCGCAAGCATTATCATTCCGACACACATGAGAAATGCCATGTCGTTTAACAAAATCCTGTTGCATTTTTTATAAATCATAGGAAATATGTTCAAAAGGAAAAAGAAGTAAAACAGCTCCATGAACAAAAACACTATGAACAAAAAATCCTGCCTGTTAATAAACAGCACTACATTTCCGAGCACTGTCATGCAAAGCACAATTATTATCTGAACTATTCCTTTTCTCAATTTTCCCTGTTCACGTCTTTTCTTATAAAAGACATGACCGAGAAACCCGTGGAGGCAAAAGACAGCCCCAAGCAGGATAAAAACATATTTTGATATAGCCGTTACTATATTAATCACTTAATCTACTCCTCTGTTATAATGTCCTCTCGTATAATCCTTAACACTCTCGCCCGCCGTCGAGATAATCTTCTTCACCTCGTCAGAAGTCTCAATGGTAAAATTAATCCTCACAGCGTCAACGCCCATGTTTTTCAGCTCATCCCTCTTGTCAAGCAGATATTCCGGCACACTGTTAAATATAAGATTATAACAGTAAGCGCAGCTGTTGAGAGCCGCGAACTGTTTTCCCTTTCTGTCGGTGATATAATACACTCCCGGTCTGCCACACGGCTTATCCTTTGAAGTGTACTTTAGCGTACAGCCCGCCGTCACCATAAGTGGAAGATAGCCATAAGCAATTTTCTCAAGATAGATATCCTCATCCCTCACTGAACGGCACAATGCCCTTAACTGCCCCACATTCAGCTCCTCCGACAGTGTAAAGTCACTAAGACCAAGCCTCTCATACTCATCAAACGCCGCCTTATTGTATGTGTACACATCATAATCGGCTACAATCCTGCCCTCATATAATTCGTACAAGCCGCTCTTTTTTATATACATAAGCTCCTCCGGGCTTCTTATTAACACCCCGTCAAAGCCTGCTGCCCTTATATCATCCATTCTCCTGTCAAAAAGCGTGACTGCTCTCTCCCTGAAAATATAAGGCATTGCAAGATAAACTTCCACTCTCCTATTATCGTCAGAAATACCCTCATTATATTCATCCGCCATCACCTTCATCAACAATGCGCCATCTATACCTGAAAGCTCGGTGGAAATATATATTCTTGATATTCCTGTACTTAACATATCCATCCCGGATTTCTTGACTCCTGATTTTTCAAAGTTATACGTCCGGTCTGCCATAAATGACATATCAGCCATTGATTTTTCTGTCCTTGACATACTTATGCCTGTAAAATCCTGCTCTTGATTTTTCTCACATGCATCACTATTACTGTTCAATACTTCAAGAACTGCTTCTAACTGTAGGGCGGTCATAACCTGGACTGTAATGCCTAATTCATTATTAATAGTTCTTGCTGTTTTTTTGTTTTCCGCTGTCTTGACAACTTCTTGTCTTTTTTCTACATTGGCATCACTTTTTAGTACATCATCATTGCTTTTTACTATATTTGTGTCATATTGTCCTGCATCGCATTTTGTATTTCTTTTATATTTTTCCAGAATTTTATTTTCAATATCCGCAAGCGCATTTCTTCTCAAATCATTCAAAAGCTTCACCGGCACAAAAGGATTTCCCTCTATGTCCGTCGAAATATCTGCCTCATCGCACGAAAAAGCCGTACCACCGAGTTTCCTTAACTGTTTTACAACATCCGCCCTTGCAGCCGGATGCTTCTCCGACTTTTCAAGCACATCGCCGTAGACAACACTCTCCATTCCGTTTAACTGTACTGCAAGACATGAGCGCTCTCCTTCTTTAAGAAACGCCCGCATCTTCACAGGAAGTTTTATATCCTCGTCGATATACTTTTCCCTAAGCTGCCCCAAAAGTGTGTTGTTTCTGGTTCTGTATACAACCATTCCATTCTTTGGATTTTTTATTACCCCTTTAGGTATCGCAAGCTTTCCATTCTTTTTTCCCGTAGGAAGTGTGTACTCGCTTCCATCGGCAAATTCAAGAACATCCCCCGCATTTACCGGCTCGGAAAGCACAATCTCTCCATTTTTTATTGTTCCGACTGCTATTCCCTGATGATTTGGTCTATTGAATGTCATCATATTTTTGTCATTGTGGGAGTAATAATATCCCTTGCAAAAACCGCCCCTGTTGTACAAATCCATAAGTCTGGTTATATCATTACTATCAACCTTGAAGCCGTCCCTTCCCTTTTCAAGATACATATCGACATATTTTCTGTAGGCATACGTCACTCCGGCAACATATTCCGGACTTTTCATTCGCCCCTCAATCTTTAGGGAATACACCCCCGCATCCAAAATGTCGGGTATCGACTCAATCGTACACATATCCTTCGGACTTAACAGATACTTGTCCTTAATTCCATTCATACTGTAAGTCAATCTGCACGGCTGCGCACATCGCCCGCGATTTCCACTTCTGCCACCTATCATACTGCTCAAAAGACATTGCCCCGAATAACAGTAGCACAGCGCTCCGTGCACAAAGCTCTCAATCTCCACATCCACATTTTGATGGATATCCCTAATCTCCGAAACTGAAAGCTCCCTCGCCGTCACAACTCTTGTGGCACCCATACCCTTCAGAAGCTCCGCCCCATATCTGCCCGTGATTGTCATCTGTGTGCTCGCATGAAGGTCAAGCCCCGGAAACGTATCACGAAGAACCGCAAACACTCCATAGTCCTGCACTATTACAGCGTCAAGTCCTTCCTCATAATACGGTCTTATATACTCTGCAAGCTTCTCCATCTCATCATTTCTAATAAGCGTATTTACCGTGAGATAAACTTTTCTTCCATATAAATGTGCCGTCCTTATCGCCCGGATAAGCTCTTCCCTGTCAAAATTGCCCGCAAACGCGCGCGCTCCGAACATGCTTCCGCCAAGATACACCGCATCTGCCCCCGCATTTATAGCCGCCCTAAAACATTCGTATGTGCCTGCTGGAGCAAGAATCTCCTTTTTAACTTCATCACTCATTGTCTGTCACCTTTATTTTTACCTTTCCTGCCATCTTATATTTCCCTGCTCCCAGGTATAAATCGGATATTTGCAATCCGCTTTGCTGCTTGATAGTGTTAAAAAGGGGACTCCATCACGGAAATCCCCAATAATTAATTACTTTTGTTTATCTTTTTGCTGTTCTTCCATGTTGATAATCATGCTCTCGTAAAGCTCGATGTCCCTGCTTAACTGTGCGATTTTCTCCGCCTGCTTATCGTTCTTATCCTGTAGTTCAGTATTTTTCTTTCGGAGCTCGTCGCCCTCATTCCCGCTCTGCGATTTTTCTTTCAAAAGGTCAGCGTTCTTGTTTCTAAGCTCGTCATTTTCTCTTACAAACTCTTCATTTTTACCTTTTAACTCGGCATTATCATTTTCAAGCTCTCTATTCTTATTCAAAAGCTCTTCTTTCTCAAGTTGTAGCTTGGTATTCCTGCCACTGAGTTCATCGTTGCTGCTCTGCAATTTGCTATTTTGGCTACTAAGTTCTGCATTATCCTTCTCAAGCTGTTCACTCTTGTATGCCAACTCTGCCTTCTCATTCTCAAGCTGCTCTCTCTTATGTTCAGCTTCACTCTTTGCTTTCTCAAGCTCTACATTCGCTGTCGTAAGCTCCGTATTTTTATTTACAAGTTCCACATTCTCATTATTAGAATCGGCATTTTGGTTATTGAGCTGTGCGTTTGCGTTTTGTAACTGTGCAGCCTTGCTCTCAAGCTCTTTATTCTTATTGACAAGTTCCGCGTTTTCGCTCTGCAACTTGCTGTTCCTGTTACTCAGTTCCTCTTTTTCACTCTGTAGTCTGCTATTTCTTCCGCTGAGTTCGTCATTCTCACTCTGTAGTTTGTTGTTTCTGCTGTTAAGCTCGTCATTCTCATTTTGCAGCCTGTTGTTTCTTCCGCTGAACTCGTCATTCTCATTCATGAACTCCTCATTCTCGTCCCGCAGCTCGGCATTGTCCTTCTCAAGCTCCTCACTTCTCTTAACAAGCTCTAGCTTTTCATTTTCAAGCTGAACATTCTTCTGCTCTGTTTCGGTCTTCGCCTTCTCCAAATCTACATTTTTATTGACAAGCTCCATTTTCTCGCTCTGTAGCTTTTCATTCTCCCCGGCAAGTTCCACATTCTTGCTCTCTAACTCTGTATTTTTATCTGCAAGCTGCGTATTCTCGCTCTGTAACTTTTCGTTCTCCCCGGCAAGTTCTGCATTTCTGCTCTCTAACTTTGTATTTTTATCTGCAAGCTGCGTATTCTCGCTCTGTAACTTTTCGTTCTCCTCGGCAAGTTCTGCATTTCTGCTCTCAAGCTCTGTACTTGCGGTATTAAGTTCCGTATTTTTACTTACAAGCTCTGTATTCTCACTCTGTAATTTCTCATTCTCTCCTACAAGTTCTGTATTCTTGCTCTTTAGTTCCCCATTTTCCCTGATAAGTGTCTCATGCCTGTTATCGAACTCAGATATCTCCTTTTGAAGTGCACCATTTATGTTATTGAGTTCAATATTCTCTCCCAAAAGCTCATTATTTTTATTTGCAAACTCGGCATTTTTATCTTTAAGCTCCGCGTTCTCTTTTACAAATTCCTCATTTTCGCTCTGAAGCGCAGCATTTGTGCCCTGAAGCTCCGCCTTTTCCTTCTGTAACTCTTCGTTCTTATTGTTAAGCTCATTGCACTTGTGCTGAATATTGTCATGCTTGCTCTGCAGCTCAATCAGTTGGTGCTTTAACTCGTAGATTTCCTTGTCCTTGCTCTCTAAATCACCCTCAAGAGTATCCGCCATACTCTTAGCTTTAAAATATTCATCAGCAATATCCAGCTGAATTAAAATATTTTTAAATTCCAAAGGCATCTTGCTGTATGACTCTTTTTTCTTATATTCGTCCAACTTATTATCTAGATACGACGCTACTTTCTGTATGTACTCACGGCTCTCATATCCGCTAAGTGTAACAACTCTGCCGCCAATAATCACGTCCGCTTCGTTTTTCGCTGGCATACAAATCCACTCCTTATCCATCTTGTACTGTGCATGCTGTTTCCAGCGTAATACTCATTTAAGTACAAAGCCACAATTATACTTATATAAGTATAGCACACAAACAGCCGGCACACAATAAGAAATTAATCTCTCGCATGCCGGCATTCATTTTATCTCTTTTCACATGAGATTACTGTGAGTACTTTTCCTCTCACGGTAAATTTTATATTATACCCCGCATAACTCATGCCATATACTCTTTCCTCATCATCGCCCGCCGCATGTCTATAGCCCGGTCTCGGGTCTTGTGCAAGCAATTCGCTTATCTCCTGACAAAAATTCTCTGTGAGCGAACATGCGACATTCTCCGGTATAACCACATCAAGCGCATAATCCTTCACTTCATCCGCAAATCCGCAAACCGCATCCGCATGTGAGTCCGTGTATGAAAGGTACGGCTTAATATCATAAATCGGCGTTTTGTTTAACATATCCACTCCTGACACTATAAGCTGCGGGCCATCCTCGCTGTCTAAAATAACGCGCTCAAGCTTCACACATGACAATCCCATAGGATTAGGTCGAAACGGTGAACGGGTTGCAAAAACGCCCACACGCCTGTTTCCGCCAAGACGAGGCGGTCTCACTGTCGGACTCCAATCGTCTCTGACACTCTCTGAAAATTTCCATATAAGCCACAGATGTGAATATCCGTCTATTCCGCAAAGCGCATCCGCATTGCGGTATTCAGGCTCAAACACTATCCTTCCCCTGCTCTGCATTGCAATACCACTCTGGCGCGGTATGCCGAATTTTTCATCAAAATCAGTGTAAATATGCGCTATAATCTTGATATTTTCCATAATCATTCTAGCACTCAATCCCAAAATGCTTATAACAGTACTGCGTCACAACTCGTCCCTTCGGCGTTCTGTTTATGAAACCATTCTGAATAAGATATGGCTCATAGACATCCTCTATCGTTCCGGCATCCTCTCCTATGGCAGCAGCCAAAGTGTCAAGTCCCACCGGTCCACCGGAAAACTTTTCCATAATAGTCGTGAGAATAAGACGGTCACTTCTGTCAAGCCCCATCTTATCCACCTCCATCAAATCGAGGGAGGCTTTCGCCACCTCATAGTCTATCTTTCCGTCGTACTGAACCTGAGCAAAGTCACGCACTCTTTTCAAAAGTCTGTTGGCAAGACGCGGTGTTCCTCTTGAACGTCTCGCCATCTCCTGTGCTCCCGCATCGTCAATCTCTATATCAAGCACTTTTGCCGAGCGCAAAATTATCTTTTTAAGCTCGCTTTCCGTATAAAAATCCATCTTACAGATTACGCCAAATCTGTCGCGCAGAGGAGCCGTCAAAAGTCCTGCCCTTGTTGTTGCCCCAACCAAAGTAAATTTCGGCAAATCGAGACGTATCGAGCGGGCTGACGAGCCCTTTCCTATCATGATATCTATGGCAAAATCCTCCATAGCCGGATACAGAACTTCCTCGACCTGCCTGTTAAGTCTATGTATTTCATCGACAAACAGCAAATCTCCCTCCTGAAGATTGTTGAGTATCGCTGCCATATCACCCGGCTTTTCTATGGCAGGCCCCGATGTTACTTTTAAATGCACTCCCATCTCATTTGCGATAACCCCGGCTATAGTCGTCTTTCCAAGTCCCGGTGGCCCATAGAAAAGGCAATGGTCGAGTGCCTCTTGCCTGCTCTTTGCCGCCTCTATATATACTTTTAGATTTTTTTTCACTTTCTCCTGACCGATATAGTCAGCCAGTGTCATAGGACGAAGACTTGACTCTATAGGCATGTCCTCTTCCATAAATTCAGTGGAAATCATCCTTTTTTCCATCAACTGCTACCCCATTCCATAAAACATACTACATAAATGCCAGCTTTTTAAGTGCCGCCTTCAAAAGTGCCTCCGAGTCCATGCCAGCCGCATTGTCAACCAGCTTGACAGCCCTTGTGGCATCAGCCGCCGAATATCCCAACGCAGTGAGCGCCATGACCGCTTCAGCCGCCGCGGTGTCGCCCATATCGCTCTGTGTGACATAGCCGCCATCGCTGCTTTCAAGTACATCCTCTATCTTTAGCTTATCCTTCAACTCAATAATAAGCTTCTGCGCCGTCTTGCTTCCTATACCCGGAGCTTTTGAAATCGTCTTTGCATCCCCGGCAAGAACCGCAAATCTCAAATCGTCAGGTGTCATCGCCGACAATATCGCAAGTGCTCCCTTAGGTCCTATGCCATTCACGGTTATTAAAAGTCTGAACACTTTCAAATCATCCTTGGTCAAAAATCCATACAAGTCAAGAATGTCCTCCTTGACATACAGATATGTATGAACCTTAATCTCACTCCCGACAACGGGAAGTCTCGCAAGGATGGACGCGGGCATCATCACCAAAAAGCCCATTCCATTGTGGTCGATAACTATAGAATTATCCGTGACTTCGACCAGCTCACCTTTTATATATGAAATCATTTTTTCTTCCTACCACTGATTTATCGCGTACATAGTCGCTATCGCTATATGAGTAAACAGTTTGTCGGAGAGCTGATTATACTCCTCCTGTCTTCCCTCTGCTGCCGCCTTGCCCGCAGGCGCATCGTTCCAAGAACCCATTCCTGCAAACACATCGGCATTTGAAGCCGCCTCAAACATATCATTGTTGTGCCCCGGAAGTCCAAGATGCTTTCTAGGCGGAACAACTCGTCCCTTCTTTTTGAACTCCTCCATAAGCTTCTCGTCATCGGCCTCATAGTCAAATCCGCCAGCCAACATGCTTATCGAGCGCTCAAAAACAGTAGCCCATCCCTCAAAGCCAAGCTCCCTTGAAAAATCTCTTATCTGCTCAAGTGTCTCCCTGAACGCATCTGTATTGTCCTTATATATAGGCTTTCCGGCAGGATGATTTTCCCAAATCTTCTCCGTGTAGACAATATGCCATCCCTTTTTTCCCTTATCCATAATCCACTTAGGCATCCACATATGCACCTCGTCATTAGGGTAAAAGCAGAGCATTATATCCTGTGAAGTATTCACAAATCCGAGTATTCTTCTGTCCTTGATACCTGTAGGCGCTAAAAGCTTGACATCCTCCATGCCGTTGTACGCACATCTTGCATACCATCCGTCAACGCCCTCAACCATCTCGCCTTTCTCGCCCTCCTTCTCCGGTGCGAACTGGAAAACGCTGTCAAGCTCGTAGCTCAAAGGCTCATACTGTATAAATGTCTTTGTATTTAACGCATTCTTTGCCGCTGTTATAACACTGCATAACTGAAAAACTTCGCCCTTCATATTATAAAAAGTCCTTTCAAAATCAAATAATATTAATGTTCTTCCCTGTCAAACCAAAACATTTGTTTATATAATAACCTCAAAACACAAGTTTTGCAACTGTAGGATTTAAAAAAGCTGTCATATATTTTGTTGATACCCCAGACAATAGTGTGAAAAATACATAAAAGTACGTTTTTCATTACTATTTGTGTCACTGCAAAAACAGTGACATGGGGATTAGTATATTTAACTGTAAAGTCTCCTATTTACATTCATCATGTGGCTTTATATTAAATCAATTTTCACTTTTTTGTAGACAAGTCCTGCCACAATCCCGACAAACACACCTGCCGCAACTCCTGAGACAATTAAAATAGGAAAATAGTAAAACATCCCAACATTCTCAAAAATAACCATCGCCACAAGCACCTGCCCCAGATTGTGCGCCACTCCTCCCGCAAGGCTCATTCCAACCGCCGAAAACCGCCCACTTTTTTTCAGCGCACTCATGACAAAAATGCTCAACGCCGCCCCTGCAAGCGAAAACACTGCTGCCGTCATATTTCCGAAAAGACTGTTCACGACGATTATGCGCACAAGGCTGACAAGTACCGCGCTCGCCACTCCATATCTTATAAGCACAAAAAGTATGACGCAATTGGCAAGCCCAAGCTTCATCCCCGGCAACAATCCCGGTATGACAATAAAGCTCTCTATGTACCCCATTATGATTGCAACTGCTGTGAACATGCCGCAGAAGGCAATTCTCTTTATGTTTGTTTTGCCGGTTTGTGCATTTTCCGTATTTGTGCGGCTGTTCATATCAGTCTGCTCATTTCTTATATTCCTATAGCTGTTCTTGTCTGCCTGTTTTTCTGCTATATGCTTCTTCCTATTGTGCCTGTCTCCATCTCTCTGTTTATTTAATTTCATGGCTTGCTTATCTGTTATGACATTTTTTCTGCTCATTGTGCCACTCCGTCATATTCACTCTTTCCGCCCTTTATAGTCACCATAACCTTGTTTGGCAGACAGATAATGGTCTGCCCCGACCTGCTTATCTTCCCCTGCGAGATACAGAGCTTGTCCGGACAGTCCGCCTCCTCCATCCAGACCTCCCCGTCCGCGATGACTACCTTGTTGTGACCATCTATATCCAGCTCTTTTCTTTGCGCCTGCTGTGACTGTGAATTATATTCTTGTGTACCATCACTGTTTTTTAAATTTTCACCCATATTTTCACCTGAATTTTCGCCCCACAACAATCCAGTGTAATACTCCTTACCGTCCACAGTCACCACAACAGTCAACCCATACTGCCCCTTGCTTTTCTGTACAAAAAAGATGACACACCAAAGACACAGGGCTGCCAATACAAGCCCTGCGCCTAAAAGTATGTCATTTCTATTGATAGTTGATAATTTCTTCATTTTGTTCCAATCCATTGGGAACGGTGTTTTTGGCTCTAACCAGTGTCACCATTTTTCAATTCGCTGACCCAAGAAAATTTTCATATATTTTTTACTATTTTACCATACATCCTAAAAACTTGCCATCATATTTTCAAACAGAATTTTTCACTCAAGCCACCAAAACTGTCCCAATGGTTCCATTCTATAAGCCCAACGCAAATCAAAAATTTCCCGATTACAATTATATATTTTTCCCCAATTTGTCCTTTATCTTGGAAATTCTTATCTTCCACGATACATATTGTATCACCCAGACTACAACAAAAATCGCAAAGAAAATTCCAAAATAAATAAGCACTCCTCTCACCGAGTGTTCCATCCACTCGCAAATATATGCAACTGTCATCATAATGACTGTTATTATCGCAAAATATATTCCTGTCTGCTTCAACAAGCTCCACTCATCCTTCTCCCATACCAGCGACGCGGCGGCAAATCCCGCCCCAAGAAACGCGCTCAATATAGTCTGGACAATCACTGCCGTCAGTTCATTTTGAAAACGCTGGGCAAGACTTGGCACACATGGGTAAAATACTCCGTCGCCTATCGCCACAGATACGCCTATCGTTATAATATAGCTTATCGCTATTCCGCCGAACAACCCCGCAAAAATTCTTGCAAATATCCCTTTTTTCATTATAGCCACCTCACAATCCCAATATTTTTTTGATTTTTGAAACATATCTTCTAGAAACATAGCTCACCTCTTTGTTGGACATTTCCATGCAGATAGTTCCGGTAAAGCTCAAATCAATGCTTTTTACCTTTTTTAAGTTGACAATCTCTGAATTGGAAATCCTTACAAATTTGCCTGCGTCCAACCGTTCTTCAAGCTCATAAAGCCGCAGCCTCAACTGATACAGTCCGTTTTCCGTCCTTGCGAACACCTTTCCACCCTCGGCATACACCCGTATGAGTGCGTCCTGCTCTAAAATCTCAACCCGTTCATTCTTTGTCCCGGAAATTACTGTCGTCATACCGTTTAACTTCTCAATGAAGTCAACAATTTTGCTCACTTCCTCGTTCATCTTAGGTGTGACAATAAGTGCCTCCGGCTCCGCAACATTTGTGTCAATCTTGATATTAAGTTTCATATCCCTCCTCCTTTCTGACTTTAGTATAACTGTATTGGAATTATAATCCACCGTTTTAACACAGATGGTCACTTTTGAAGAATACATGGTTATATGATGTGGTCTTACAGTCTTTTAAACGTTAATTAATTAGGCATTATTAATTTGCTTTGCTGCTTACTAATAACCATTGTTATATATCATCATAAAAGCCATTTTCCCAAATAAACATATTTAACCATATAATTGACCCCCTAAAATAAAAATATCAGAGCCATGATGTGTCATTACACACACCACAACTCCGATATATTATAACACTATAGACTTAACTTGGTTTAGCTTATAACATCTTTCTCAAGCCAAAAGGAACGTCCCTCCGTTCCACATAGTCAAGTAAGCAGCTTTATTACCTTCTTAGGGCATTTCATCGCGCACTTTCCGCATCCCTTACATTTCTCATAGTCAATCACAGGAATGTTACCGTTCATGGCGATTGCGCCGAAAGGACATTCCTTGGTGCAGAGCGTACAGCCGATACAGCCTGCCGAGCAGGCATCCATTACAGGCTTGCCCTTCTCAGGTGAGTTACATGCAAGTGCAACCGTCCTCTTTCTCACCGGGCGAAGCGCCATGAGCTGCTTAGGGCATGTGACAACACAGCTTCCACAGCCGACACATTTGGCTTCATCGACGACAGGCAGTCCATTTACAATCGTTATGGCATTGTATGGACAGGCTTTTTTACAACTGCCATAGCCAAGACAGCCGTATGAACATGCCTTTGGTCCACCGCCCTGCATCTGGGCTGCAATCTTACAATCCTCAATTCCCGTATAAATGTAGTTGGTCTTAGCCTTGGCACAGTCTCCCGAGCACTTCACATAGGCAACCTTTTTCTCTGCCGCCTGCGCCTCCACACCCATAATTCCCGAAATGGCATCAAGATTTTCCGCGCTACAGCTCGCGCACAGATTAATCGGTGCACCGCTCTCGACGATAGCTTTTGCATAGGCATCACATCCTGCATATCCGCAGCCGCCACAGTTGTTTCCCGGAAGCTGTTCACGCACAAGTGTCTCCCTCTCGTCGACCTTCACCTCAAACTTGGCACCTGAAATGCCGAGGAAAATACCAATTATAATTCCCAATATACCTACGACAGCCGCCGCAATCAATACTCCGTTCATTGCCGCACCTCCCTAGATAATTCCCGAAAAGCCCATAAAGGCGATAGCCATAAGTCCTGCTGTCACAAGAACTATAGGCGTACCTTTGAAGCTCTCAGGGATATCGTTGTACTCAATGCGCTCTCTCACACCCGCAAGAATGACGATTGAGATTGTAAATCCCACAGCGGTTGCAAGACCGTTCACAACGGATGTGAGAACGCCATAATCCTTCTGCACGTTTGTGAGCGCAACTCCAAGCACCGCACAGTTGGTTGTGATGAGCGGAAGATACACTCCAAGTGACTTATAAAGCGACGGACTGCTCTTTTTGAGGAACATTTCGACAAACTGCACAAGCGCCGCAATCACGAGAATGAACACAATAGTCTTTAAATACTCGATATGTAAGCCAACAAGCAGATAATTATAGATGATGCTTGTCAAAAACGACGATATGGTTATGACAAAAATTACCGCGCCGCCCATACCTGCCGCCGTGTCCATTCTTTTGGAAACTCCAAGGAAAGGACAGATACCAAGAAACTGGCTGAGCACAACATTATTTACAAGTGCCGAGCCTATCGCAATCAAAATTAACTCCTTCATCAGCCTTCCTCCTTCTTCTCATTCTGACTCTCCGCAAATATTCTTCCGCCACACATCATATTGGTACATGAAGCACAGCCGCCGTCCTTGCAGATTTCAATGTCTGAGTATTCTTTCTTCTTTTTGTTCTTGAACTTGTTCTGGATAGCGACAAGTGCGGCGAGAACAAAGAAAGCTCCCGGAGGAAGTATAAATATTATCATAGGCTCGTATGATGCCGGCATGATGTGAAGCCCGAATACCGTGCCGGCACCGATGAGCTCTCTGAACGCGCCCAGCACGGTGAGACCTACAGTAAATCCAAGCCCCATTCCAAGTCCGTCAAACATACTCGGGAGAACCGGGTTCTTTGAAGCATAAGCCTCCGCGCGGCCTAAAATAATACAGTTTACAACTATAAGCGGAATATAAATTCCGAGCGCATCGTAAAGTGACGGCGGACAGTACGCCTGCATGAGGAAATCAACCACAGTCACAAATGTAGCCACAATAACAATAAATGCGGGCATTCTGACTCTTCCCGGAATGACCTTTCTGAGCATTGAAATCATAATGTTTGACAAGGTTAAAACCACCGTCGAGGCAAGCCCCATTCCTACACCGTTTATTGCGGCTGTCGTGACCGCGAGTGTAGGACACATTCCGAGCATGAGCACGAATGTAGGGTTCTCCTTCACAATGCCGTTGTAGAGACGTTCAACACATTTATTCATTTACGGCACCTCCTTTTTCATATACAGCGCACACATTCTGATTTGCCCTGTCAACAGCACCGATGACGGCACTCTTTAGCATAGCCCTGTATGCGGCAAGCGCTGCATTGACACCGTGGGTCATCGATTTTGTGGTGTATGTGGCAGAGGAAATCGCGTCAATCTCGTTGTCAGCCTGCTTTCCTGTCTTGGTGTAGGAAAATGCGTCCGTCGTAACTCCTGTAAACTGACCTAAAAAGCTGTCATTCTGTGCATTCATTCCAAGTCCCGGTGTCTCGCTGATTGAGAGAATTTCCACTCCCGCCACGGTTCCGTCGACAAGAATACCAACTGACATCTGTATGCTTCCGCCGTAAGCCTCAGAATTTGTCACTGTCACAACATACCCCCTCACCTCACCGTCAGCGTTGTATGCTGTCACAACCGCATCAAGCGTGTTGGCTGTATTGTCGCCAAGCTCTGATATAAAATAATCTGATATTGCGGCAACCTGCTGTTCACTCCACTGTTCAAACGTCATCTCCGACACAATGACATCAGCGGCAGTCAACGAATCCGTTATCGTATCATAATACTTGTGGAAAACTGCCTTGTAAGCCTTCTCCGTCTTAGCCTTCGACTGCGCCTCGATAGGTGCCTTTGTAATCTTATAGACACCGCCCAAAAGCAGACCCGCTATAAGGGTAATCGCGAAGAGGACAAGTGTATCTTTTATAATCTTTTTCATCTACTTATCCCCCTTCTTAGCTTTTTTCTTCACAACGCCAAACGCCGTCGGAGCTGTGAGTTTTTCTATGATAGGCACAAGCAGGTTGGAGAAAATGATTGCATAAGAAACTCCCTCCGCCGAGTTGCCCTGAAAACGGAATATTCCGGTGAGAATACCAAGTATAACACCGAAAACTATCTTTCCGTTTTTTGTCACAGGGCTGGTGACATAGTCTGTCGCCATAAAGAATGCTCCAAGCATAAGTCCGCCGCCGCAAAGCTGCGCCGCAAGATATGTAAGGTCAAATCCCCTTCCGCCAAACAAAAGTGTGTATACCGCAAATGTCCCGATATACGCGAGCGGTATTCTGATTGAAATCACTTTTCTTATAAGAAGATAAACCGCACCTATCAATATGGCGATAACAGATGTCTCACCTATCGTTCCGCCGATTGTCCCTATGAACATCGAAAGCACATTGACATCCCCGCCTGCCTTTAAAACCGCGAGTGGTGTCGCAGACGATACTCCGTCATATACGAAATTCGTCATATGTCCTGCAAACGATATGAGCAGGAAACATCTCGCCGCAAGAGCCGGGTTCATAAAATTCTGTCCAAGTCCGCCAAAGAGCTGTTTAACGACAATTATCGCAAACAGACAGCCCAGAATGACAAGCTCGACAGGCATTGTCGACGGCATGTTAAGCGCTATCAGAAGTCCCGTCACAACCGCGCTCAAATCAGCTATTGTTATCGGCTTCTTCATCAAAAATTCGTAGGCAGCCTCAGCGCCCACACAGGAAAGAACGGACACGACAACTATAAGTGCCGCCCTCCATCCAAAATTGTAAATACCAAATATCGTCGCCGGAAGAAGTGCTATAATCACGTCAAGCATTATCGTCCGGGTCGTAGTCTTATCACTCACATGTGGTGATGATGATACATAAGCCATACCGCTTCTTCCTCCTATTTCTTTCTTCTCTCAGCCATTACCATTTTTCTCATCGCCTTAATCGACTGCGTGAGCTGTCTCTGTGCCGGACATATGTATGAACAACAGCCGCACTCGACACATTCCATGCCGTAATTTTCCACAAAGGCATCCATAGCTCCTCTTCTTGCAAGAGTTGAGAGCTTCGCCGGAAGAAGGTTTTCAGGGCACACTTCACCACAGCGCCCGCACCTTATGCACGCGCTCTCCACTTTATCCTTAACCGTGTCGTGTGTGAACGCGAGAAGCGATGATGTGTTCTTCGTGACAGGCACATTCAGGCTGTACATTGCAAAGCCCATCATCGGCCCGCCCGAAATCATCTTCTCAGGCTCACTCACAAAGCCGCCTGCCGCCTCCACAAGCTCTGTGTACGGTGTTCCGACATACACAAGGAAGTTTCTCGGATTTTTTACCGCATCGCCCGTAACTGTGACGATACGCTTCGTGAGCGGCTTTTTCTCCATGACCGCATTATAAATTGACACTATTGTATCTACATTATGTACAATACATCCCGCATCAGCCGGGAGCATCGATGAGTTAATCTTTCTCTTTGTCACCGCGTAGATGAGACATCGCTCACCGCCCTGAGGATACTTGGTTTTAAGGGTATCGACCACTATCCTCGCCTCACCTTTCGTCTTTTCCTGCAAAAGCTTAATCGCATCCGGCTTGTTGTCCTCAACCGCGATATGCCCTGTAGCCTTTGGAAAAATTCTTAGAACTACCTTGAGCCCGTTTATCAGCTTATCCGTCTCCTCCAATATTCTTCGGTAATCGGATGTGAGATACGGCTCACACTCTGCGGCATTCACAATGATGGTATCAATATCGCCCTCATTCTTTGGAGTGAGCTTTACATGGGTAGGAAATCCTGCTCCGCCCATTCCGACGACCCCGGCTTCCTTTACAAGCGCCCTGATTTCTGCCGCGTCAAGCTCCTCTATCTTTTTCTTCTGTGGTTCAATCTCAACCGACTCATACAAGCCGTCATTTTCCACAATAATCGCATTAACCTTCATTCCGGTAGCCGTCACCCTAGGTTCAATGCTTTTTACCGTACCCGAAACAGACGAGTGTATATTGGCAGATATGAAAGCCTGCCCCTCTGCAATTTTCTGTCCCATAAGCACCCTGTCGCCCTTCGCGACAAGCGGGACAGCCGGCGCACCTATATGCTGCG
This sequence comes from Eubacteriales bacterium, assembly GCA_050874385.1. Taxonomy (GTDB): domain Bacteria; phylum Bacillota; class Clostridia; order Lachnospirales; family Lachnospiraceae; genus CAG-882. The sequence goes on along the minus strand of JBNMKO010000057.1, from coordinate 1,593 downwards.
ACAGCATAAACGCCAGCTCTTTTCCGGGCTTTAGTTCTTCGATTGGTGTATCCTTAGACATTGCCTTTCCGTCAAAAGGATGAACGCCGCCTTTAAACGTCAACACCGACATACATAATCTTCCTCCTTTTTGTCTGCACAGTTCAGTGCATTTGTTCAATTTAACAATACCGTTATCTTACCACTCCAATATGCTTCGATATCAGCAAATATGGTTGTGAGCAAGCAGCGAAACGGATTATAAATATCCGATTAACTCAGATATTTGCAATCCTGCTAAATTGAACCATAGTCATATTATATAACAATTCTATGCCAAAAATATAGCCTAAAACTTTACAAAACACTTTATTTAAACAAATTTGGAAGTAATATACAAAATAATTTTATATTTTTGTGCTTTTTTTCCATTAACATTATGTGTTATAATAACAAAAAGCTTTTAATAGTTACGTCAATTACATGGATTGCACAAATTCATCTATCATAGGAGGCATGTTTCTATGTTATGCATAACAAAAGAACTCGACGAAAAAATAGAATATATTGAATACACCGGATTTAAAAAGGAAGATATAGTTTTCTTTGATATTGAGACCACCGGATTTTCACCCGAAACCACCATACTCTACATGATAGGCTGCGTATACTATCAACAAAACCGCCTTATATGTACTCAATGGTTTTCCGACGACAAGGACAGCCAAAAGGACGTGCTCGCGGCGTTCATTGAGTTTGCTGCCAACTATAAGCTGCTTATCTGCTACAACGGTGTCGGCTTTGACATACCTTATCTCCAAAAAAAGTGTCACATGTACAATCTCCCTTACCGCCTTGAGCAGATTGCCGTCCTCGACATTTACAAACAGCTACAGCCGTACCGCAATGTGTTTCACACGCCTAACCTCAAACAAAAATCCGTTGAGGCGTTTCTCGGAATCAACCGCGAGGACAAATACAACGGCGGCGAGCTTATAGATATTTATCTCAAATACCTTGAAAACCACTCAAACGACAACTTTGAACTGCTCACACTGCACAACCGTGAAGACCTTATCGGCATGACCGCACTTTTGCCAATGCTCTCATACCGCATTGTCTATAACGGTGGTTTTTCCATAGAGCATATAGAAAAAATATCTTACAATCAGGCTGACCGCGCGCCGGGAACCGAGATTACCTTCTCAATAAAGTTGGCAGCACCCGTTCCAAAGCGCATCTCCTTTGGAAATGAATCGACATATTTTTCCATGTATGCGGACACTGCATCGCTGAAGGTAAAAGCACACACCGATGAACTCAAGTATTTTTACCCCAACTACAAGGACTACTACTATCTTCCACAGGAGGACACCGCCATACACAAGAGTGTGGCTTTCTATGTGGACAAAAACTTCCGCACCAGAGCCAAGGCTGCCAACTGCTACAGCCGCAAGACGGGCTGTTTTCTCCCACAGTACGAGGAGATTATCAAGCCTTATTTCAAGATAGATTACTACGATAAGATAACCTACTTTGAATTTACGGACGACTTCAAGACCAACCCTGACGAGGTAAAAAAATATATCATGCACATAATGTCATATCTCACGG
>JBNMKO010000056.1:0-22020 GCA_050874385.1 Eubacteriales bacterium | reverse complement strand
TATAGAACATAGATAATATTTAATAAATATAATGCTTTATACCATTGTCTGGAAAAAATCTAACATATAGAAAAGTAGAGAAAAAATATAAATATAAGGAGAAAATGTTTATGAGTGTGACAATGAATTATAGCAATAACTATGTAAATGATGCAGATAGTTATATGAACATTATTACAAACATATGTAATAAACTTGAAGAATACACCCTACAAAATAAAGATGAACGTGCAAAACTTTATAGACAATTAGCAGAACATCTTTCTCAGGGTGGAAGAGCAGATTTTACTATGGTAGATAGAGATATTTATGCAAAAGTAGAAGCTCAATTAAGAGAAGCAAAAATACCATATGTGCCACTTAATAATCCAACTACTGATTGTGTGGGCATTGCTATAAGAGATATTGACAGGGAAAAATTTAAAGAGATATTAGATAATATTTTATTACAGGACGGTAAATATAATACTCAAATATCCATTGAGAAAGAATTTGACCTTGCAAGAAAATCAGGAGATAAGGAGATTGCCATTTTTCGTACTAAGCAGCCATATACAGCTCTTGATTTTGAAATATTTAAAGATGTACTTAATAAAAATAATATTGTATGTGGAGCAGAAGACTTTAATATCAAGGGTGAATATAGCTCAATGACAGCGGTCTTACAGGAAAATCTGTTTAAGGCAAAAGGAGCAGATTTAGCCAGTTCAATGCTTGAAGCATATGTTCAGGATATGGCAAATTTTAAATCAGCAAACTTTGACAAAGATAATTCGTATCGGCATTACAAACAGGCACAATTACAATATCGTCACAATATTGTAAAAGATTTTACTGTAAAAGTAAGAGATGGAAAACCTGCTATTCTAATGGATACAAAAAATAGAGATATTTATATCAAGTTTAGAAATCAAGAATTAGAAGTATTTAAAAAGAATGAAAAAGGTGAATGGGATTTAGTACAAGCTACAACTCTTGAAAAGAATAGTAAAAATAGAACTTCTGAGGATGAAATTAAGAGGATGAGAAGTATTATAGCGAAATTTACGCCACAATTGGGAGGCAATATGTTTGTTGTTGAAAATGAAGCAATATTGAGGGAGTCAGATGTAAAAAGATTTAATGAGTTGTTAGAGGCAGACCATTATTATATTGAAAAGGATGGAAAAGTTGGAGTATCATTTGCTGATTTATATGGAAACGGTTTGGCTGCATTTAGTAAATATCAAAAATCACAAAAACTTGATGACATTCAAGCATATTTACTTAAAGAGGTTGTCCAACAAGTGGATAAACTTGCCCATCAGAGAGCAACAAAGGTAGTAGGATTTTCATCAATGTCACCACAGGAAAAGAATAGTACTGTGTGTACACAGATAGAAGCAATTGGAAAACATTTATATGATAAAAGAGAGGATAATAAGAAACGAGATATGGAAAAGGCTGTAGCTCGGTCTTTTAAGGTATAAATATTATGAATAAAGTAGCTGTAATAATACCTTGTTATAATGAAGAAATGACAATAGCCAAAGTAGTAAAAGATTTTCAGAAAATACTACCTGCTGCTGATATATATGTATATAATAATAATTCAAAAGATAATACAGTAGGTGAAGCTTTAAGTGTAGGAGCTATTATAAGAAATTGTTATATTCAGGGAAAAGGAGTTGCTATAAGACAAGCTTTTAAAGAAATAGATGCAGATATATACTTAATAGTAGATGGAAATGATACCTATTCAGCAAAAGATGCTCCTAAAATGATAACTCTAATTAAAAATGGAGCAGGTATGGTTATAGGTGATAGATTATCATCTACATATTTTACTGAAAATAAAAGACCATTTCATAACTTTGGAAATAAATTTGTAAGATATTTAGTAAATAGATTTTTTTCAACCAATATACATATAAATGATGTGATGACAGGATATCGAGCATTGTCTAAAAGATGTGCAAAAGATTTTCCGTGTACATCTGATGGATTTGAAATAGAGACAGAATTAACAGCCTGGACATTACATAATAATCTAAATATAAAAGAATTTCCGATTTTTTATCAAAACCGCCAAAATGGAAGTAAAAGTAAATTAAATACATATAAAGATAGATGTAGAGTCATGAAAATGGCATTAAAATTGGCATGTAAATGGAAATATAAGGAAAGGACTGAATTTTATGAATATTGATAATAGTGATGTAGTTCCTTAAAAATATATGTAAAGGAATATCCGAGTAAAACTCACTAATTTACATGATATTAAAGGAAATCCGATAGCAAAAGCTTGGGATAGAATAGATATTGGATATTGAGCCTGTAAAAGTATTTACATAGTAATATAATAGTATTAAAAATGAGAAATAAATATGAACTAAATAATAAGGAGAAATAAATATGGAACAAACATGGCTAGAGCAAGTTATTGATAATGGGTTAAAGAGTATTGAAAATGAAAGGAAAAATAAACAATGGTTTAGTTTGCAAGCAATATACAATGTGCCATATATAAATTTTTTTAATTTTACACCAGAAGAAAATATCGAAATCCAAGAACAAGTACAAAATGTATTAAGAATTTCTCGAAATGAAAATAATTATCATAAAGTTGCTATTATTTATAATAAAAACAATAAATCAGAAGAAAATAAATATTTTAAAGTTTTAGGGAATTGTTCATCTGTTTTTATTATGCAGGATAAAGATACTGCTAATCTTTTGAATACTTGTAATAAAAATAATGAATTAGTCGTAGTTAGTATACATAATCATCCTAATGATAGCGGATTTTCATTAAATGATTTATTAATATTTACAGAAAATCCAAGTATAAATTTAATGTTGATTGTTAATACTAAAGGAGCAGTTTCTTTTTTACAAAGACCATACAAAATTAATTTAAATAATCTCATAGTACAGAATATAATAGATATTGTCCCAGATTTTGGAAAAAGAAAAGAAACTTGGATAAAAAATAATCCAAATAGACATTTTCAATTATCAGATTTAATTGAATTAGAAAAAAGAAGGCAAATTTTAAAAGAGTCAATATATGAATTACAACAACGTGGCATCTATTATAGTAAATATGTTGATAAAGTAACAGCAAAAAATATATTTTTGCCAAATGCGAACATTATTAATGAAAATCAAGAAAAAGAAATTAGTACTAATATAAATAATAATATTCCATTAGAAATGGATATAGATGTTTATTTAGAAAATGGAGAAGATGGATATGAACAATAAATATATTACAATAGATGTCCGGGATGAAGAAAAAGATGAAATAGATACATTAGGATTATTATTACAGAAATATGTACCAGGGACCACTTATAATGAAAATACAAAATGGTTGGAGCGAAGATGAAATCAACAAAAAGTAATGGTTGCAGGTCAATGAATTTCTGTCTAGATGGTGTAGAAATAATAACTATAAATAGCTTAATTAAAAATAATCTTGGAATAACATTTGATAAATTTATTGATAAATTGTCAACTAAAGATGCTATTGAAAAGGTTGTGAATTTTGTAAAAGAACAAACAGGATTAGAGAAATTTGGAGAATATTTAGGAAGTATTTTAGAACTAGATGCATTTATATTAAATGAAGATAGACATATGAATAATATCATTCTCAAGTCATTTTTCAAAGCAGGTAAAAGCGGTAAGGGAATTTATTACAAATAGCATTGGATATAATTATCAACAAATGTGTGAACAATATTATAAAGAATTGGAAGAAAAACAAAAAAATATTGATGATTTTGAAAAATAAGAGGAGATAAATATATGGTTAAAATGTTTTTAACAAAAATTGATAGAAATAATGGACATGTTGCTTATTATCATTGTGTCCCAGAAAATAATGAAAATAAATCATTTGATATAGGTATAGATGTTGAAAAACAAGAAATGTTATACAATTCATTGGGGAAAAAAGATAGTTATGTTTCTCATGCAGAATGGAGAATATATGATGTTTATGGTGAAACTAAATGTATTCCAGAAATGGAAATAGCAATTTGGGTGTAAGTGATTTAAGTATAATTAAGTACATTAAAACAAGGAGAATGAAAATGTGTATAATTAATCTTGATGTTAAAAAAAATTTTATTCTCAACAACCGCTGATGACCATGTTAAAGGTGATATTCTGTATAATGAAATCTTAAGTCAATGCGAAAAAAATAATAATGTTTGGATTGTTTTGGATTTTGCCGGGATAAAATTGATTAATACCGAATTTCTTAATGTATAGATTTTTTCTTACTCTTTGGGGATATAGGGCGGCTATAGGCAGCCCCTTTTATTATATTAAAAATTGTATTTTTGCCAAAATATTGAATGGTTCGCACAAAGTTTAAACATATATAAATAACCAAATAAAAAAATATGAATTTAATAATGCTGATGATAGCCAAAAAATACATATATTACTTACAGGTAGTTCACTGGTCAAATGAGTCATAAAGAATTGAGTGACTATCTATTATACTTACAAAAATTATGAAAAAAGATATTGTCGAGAGGCTTATATATTCACACAGATTGGGAAAGGATAATGTATATGGTCTTACGGATACGGGACTTATTTTAAGTAAAGAATTATAAAAACTTTTTGCTTCTTTTTGGGGAGATAGATGCTTGTAAAAGTATTTATATAGTAATATAATAATAGTAGTAAAAATGAGGAGTGAATGATTATGGTAGTGAAAAACAATACTGATAATATAATAGAACTTCCACATAAGGGAGATGGTGAAATTTTAGCCGATATAATAAAGAAACATTTGGAGGATAAAGAAAAAGAAAAAAAGAAAGAAGAGGAAAAGGTAAATACTAATTGTTAAGTAATTAAAAACATTTGTCTATATTTAAACATAATTAAAAGAAGGAGAAATAAATATGGAAAATTGGTTTGAAGAACTTATAGAGAATAGAATGAATGTGCTTCAAGCAGAAGGTCAAATAAAAAATCGGTTTTCAATAAAAGCAATTACACATGTCCCGTATATTAAATTCCCTAATTTAAATGATTTTGAGCGTTTAGAAATTCAAGAACAAGCGAAATCTGTATTAAGAAACTCATATACTTTTAATAATTGTAATGAAGTGGCAATTACATATAATATAAATGAAAAAAATACTCAAAATAAATATATTATTGTAAAAGGTAATATATGTTCTGTAAATATTGGAGATGATGAAAAAACAAAAAGACTATTTACAGAATTAGAAAGTTCTGAGGATAAAGAATTAGTTATTGCATGTATACATAATTATACAAATGAGTCTTTTTTTCAATTATGGATTTGGCTTTTTTTGCTGAACATCCAAGTATTAAAATTATGGAAGTTTTAAATACAGAGGGTGAAATTGCATTTTTATTAAGACCTCAATATAAAAAATATAATTATGTGATTGATACGATTTTGAATGTAGAACCAAATTATATTTCTATATCAAAAACATTAAAAGAAAAATATCCAGAAAAAGATGTAAAAATTGCAGATGTTATTCCAGATATAAATGTTAGAAAAGAAATGTTTAAAATAATTGTAAAAAAATTATTAAATGATGGCGTATTTATTTGTAATTATGTTAATGAAATGACCGCCTCTAAGATAGATTTTAGTACATTTAAAGAAATAAAAAATTATGATACTAATATAGAAAAAAGTAATATTATTATGTCCGATAATGTCGAAAATGATTTAGATTTTCTTTACATGGAAAATGGAGAAGATGGATATGAACAATAAATATATTACAATAGATGTCCGAGATAAAGAAAAAGATGAAATAGATACATTAGGATTATTATTACAGAAATATGTACCAGGGACCACTTATAATGAAAATACAAAAATTTGGACTGTTCCGGATGAAATATATAATGAGATAAAAAATTACAAAGCTGAATGAAAAATTATAAATAATACAAATGCAAATATATGGTGGAATTACCAAAAAGGAGAGAAAACGTATATGGGAAGAGAAACGAAATCAATCATTTTTACAGTTGCTACCACAGTTACAGGTATTATGATGACTACAGTTACAGCTTTTGGAGGCTCGATGGGTTGGAAAACGGAGAATGGAAACTCATTCTGGTATGAAAATGATGTAAAACAGGGAACATATGATGATGCATATGGGGTTATAGGTGATGGAGTGATAAGAGACCGCGAGATATATGACCCTGTTTCTGACGGCTGGTACTGGCTTGATGCGTGTTATGATGGGTACTGATTAGCAAGGAAGAACATGTACACAGTTTTGGAGATTATGTATATAACAATGATGCAACAACAGAGTCAGATGGGACTAAGACAGCAACATGTTCGGTATGTGGTACAACAGATACTGTTACTGCTGAGGGAACAAAATTAGAAGAGACTACTGAATATCCACCATTACCGGAGGAGCATTGTCCATATCCATTACATCAGGTAATACCGAATACTTTGAATAAGAGTATTCGGTATTGGTAAAAAATTAGGAGGGGGTGGAAAAAAAGTAATTAAAATGGTTCCTTAAAATGATAAGATATGTTATAATGTAAAAAAAAGAATAGGAGATATTATTATGATTTATCCAATAGCAACCATTTATGGAAAAAATGATATTGAAGTTACATCCTCAAAACCGGACAAAGATGGGTCTATAATTCTTAATGTAGAGCAGTGGAACCCGGAAGCTGATGATTTTTCCAATTTGCAAATTAAATTGCCACAAGAGGAAATTATAACTGTTAAAAATTTTACAGATAATGAATTAAATAATATATTAAATAAAATTCATGAATTATCAGCTGAAATATTGGACTATGTTCATGATATTGAGAATAAATAATTTATCAGGGGGATAAATAATGCCAAAAGTTATGAAATTATTCGGATATGGTGTATATTTTTGGAGTAATGAAGGGGTTCCACTAGAACCAATACATATTCATGTATCTAAAGATTTGCATAAAAATGCAACAAAAATATGGATATTAGAAAATGGAACGGTAAAATTAGAAAACAATAATGATGAAATTGCTTCAAAAGATTTAAAAAGAATTTTAAAGGCTGTTTCGGTATTTTCAGATGAAATTATAGAAAAGTGGAAAAATAATTTTGGGGAAATTTCTTTTTACAATGACCGAGAAATGGAAGGCGATGATTTAGAAAGATAGTTGTTCAAGAGGATATGTGAAAGCATATAAATATTTAGAATGGAGCACAGTCTCATAGCATTTTTATAAGTTATGAAAGGACAGATATATTTTTATATCTGTCCTTTCATATTTATTTAATACTTTATTTATAAAAATTTAATTTTTATATTTTTAAATCGTAATTATAGGTTGGTAGCTCCCGGAGCTTTTTATAGAACTTTACGACTACTGTTTGGTATACATAATCAAGAACAAGAATTAAAAGATGACGAAAATGCAATTATCCGTATAATGTCAGCCGGTGGTGACATTCATTAGGGTTCAAAACATCGTCCCCAATGGCAAAGCGACGATAAAAAAAGGTATTGATTTCTGAAATACAATCTTGTATTATGTATGAAGTGGTTGTCATGGATTGAAAGAGGAGAATATTTATGCAGGAAAAAGTTATAGTAGCTGTTGATGCCATGGGTGGAGATAATGCTCCGGTGGAGATTGTCAAGGGTGTTGTCGATGCGGTTTCACAGAATGAGAATATTGTGGTGAAACTTGTCGGACAGGAGAGTGTTGTTTCGGAGGAACTTAAAAAATATACATACAGAGAGAACGCTATTCAGATTGTTAATGCCACGGAGATTATTGAGACGGGTGAGCCGCCTGTGATGGCTATCCGACGCAAGAAGGATTCGTCGATTGTGGTTGCTCTTAACCTTGTAAAGAAAGGGGAGGCTGATGCCTTTGTCTCGGCGGGAAGCTCAGGTGCCATCTTAGTCGGTGGTCAGCTTATAGTCGGCAGAATAAAGGGTGTTGACAGACCGCCTTTTGCACCGCTTATCCCTACCAAGAAGGGGGTTTCGCTTTTGGTGGACTGCGGAGCGAATGTCGATGCGAGACCTGCACATCTTCTCCAGTTTGCCAAGATGGGTTCCATCTATATGGAGTATGTGCTTGGCATAAAAAATCCTAAAGTTGCGATAGTAAATATCGGAGCTGAGGAGGAGAAGGGCAACCAGCTTGTCAAGGAGACGTACCCACTCTTAAAGGAATGTAAGGAGATTAATTTTGTGGGAAGCGTTGAGGCGAGAGATATCCCGGAGGGAAATGTCGATGTAATCGTCACGGAGGCTTTTGTCGGAAATGTAATACTCAAGCTGTATGAGGGCATGGGAAGTACTCTTATCGGCATGATTAAGGAAGGTATGATGACCGACCTTAGAAGTAAGACTGGTGCTTTGCTTGTCAAGCCGGCACTCAAGAAGACACTCAAGAAGTTCGATGCCACCGAGTATGGCGGTGCACCGATGATAGGTCTTAACGGTCTTGTGGTGAAGACCCACGGAAATGCTAAGGCTAAAGAGGTGTGTAATTCCGTCCTTCAATGTCTGACATTCAAGGAACAGGGAATTAACGATAAAATTAAGGCGTCTATAGCCGCAGAGCAGGCTGACGCACAGTAAAATCAAGAATTTTTTATAAAAGGAAGGAAGTATTTAAAAATGGAATTTGAAAAGTTACAGTCAATTATTGCAGAGGTTTTAAACATTGATGCGGATGAAGTTACAATGGATAAGACATTCGTTGATGACCTCGGAGCAGATTCTCTCGATGTATTCCAGATTATCATGGGTATCGAGGAGGAGTTCGACATTGAGATTCCTAATGACGCTGCTGAAAATATTTCAACTGTAGCAGATGCTGTTGAGCAGATTAAGAATGCTCTCAATTAATTGGAGTAAACGTAGATTATTAAGAAAAAAGCCCATTGTCATGTGGGCTCTTTTTCTTAATGAGAGGATTAACAAAAAAACGGAGGCGCATGGAGTAGAGCTATGACTGATGTACAGTTAGAAAAATTCGAGAAAATTATAGGCTATGAGTTCAAAAACAAGAGACTGCTTGAGAGGGCACTCACACACAGCTCATACTGTAATGAGATTAAAAGGCTTAAGAATCAGAGCAATGAGCGCCTTGAGTTCTTAGGTGATGCGGTACTTGAAGTTACCGTGAGCGACTATCTTTTTGAAAAATATCCTGATAAGACGGAGGGAGAGCTGACTAAGCTTCGCGCGAGCATAGTTTGTGAGCCGACGCTTGCGCTGTGCAGCAGGCAGATTAAGCTTGGTGAGTGGATACTTCTGAGCAAAGGTGAGGAACACACAGGTGGAAGAAACAGGGATTCCATCACTTCTGATGCCATGGAGGCAGTTATCGGGGCGATATACCGCGATGGTGGCTTTGAGCCGGCACAGAGATATATCAGAAGATTTATTCTTGAGGACATAGACAACAAGAAGCTGTTTTACGACAGCAAGACTATATTGCAGGAGCTTCTTCAAAAGGATAGTGGTTTTGAACCGGAATACGAGATTACCGGCGAGAGTGGGCCTGACCACGACACGCATTTCACGGCGGTTGTAAAGTGCAATGGAGATGTTATCGGTGAGGGCGAGGGGCATACAAAGAAGGCTGCTCAGCAGGCGGCGGCATACAATGCCATACTCAAAATAAGACAGTCTAAGTAGGAAGATAATATGTATTTAAAATCCATAGAGGTACAGGGCTTTAAGTCCTTTGCCAACAGATTAGTATTTGAGTTTCACAATGGCATAACGGGCATTGTGGGGCCTAACGGAAGCGGTAAGAGCAATATCGGCGATGCGGTTAGATGGGTGCTCGGAGAGCAGAGCGCAAAGCAGCTTCGAGGAGGCAAGATGGAGGATGTCATCTTTGCCGGAACGGAGCTTAGAAAGCCGGTGAGCTATGCCAGCGTGGCGATAACGATTGACAATTCCGACCACGCACTTCCGGTTGAATTTGACCAGGTTACAATTACACGAAAGGTATTCCGTTCGGGTGAGAGCGAGTATCTTATGAATGGCTCGTCGTGCAGGCTCAGGGATATCAATGAACTCTTTTATGATACGGGAATAGGCAAAGAAGGCTATTCCATCATAGGTCAGGGACAGATTGACAGGATTTTGAGCGGAAAGCCCGAGGAGAGGAGAGAGCTCTTCGACGAGGCGGCGGGAATTGTCAAGTTTAAGAGGCGCAAAGCCGCCGCACAGAAAAAGCTTGACGATGAGAGCAATAATCTTGTGCGTGTGAACGATATTTTGGCAGAGCTTGAAAAGCAGGTGGGCCCGCTTGAAAGTCAGGCGCAGAAGGCTAAGGAGTATTTAAAGTTCAAGGAAGAGTTAAAGAAAAATGATGTAAATCTTTTCTTAATCGAGGCTGATGAATTTAAGGCGGAGCTTGAAAAATTCAATGAAGCGTTTTCGGTGGCGGACAAGGAGCTAAAGGCTGCACAGAGTGAGTTTGACAGCACGGGAGCGCAGTACGAGCAGAACGGTGAGCAGCTTGAAAAGTTAAACCACACCATTGAGGAGAACAGTAACGTTGCAAGTCAGGCGCAGATTGACAAGAACAGGCTTTCAAGCCAGATAGACCTTTTGAACGAGCAGATTAAGTCCGTGCTTGTAAGCGATGAGCAGTTTAACAGACGGCTTGACGCTATAAAGGAGCGTCTTTTAGACTACGAGGAGGAGAAGAATAAGCTTATAGCTGACAGATTTAAGCTTACAGACCACCTCGATGATATGAAGTCCGACTGCAAAGAGGCAGATTTGCAGGTAAAGAAATTAGGTGATGAGATTGCCGAACTTGAGAGAGCTGTTGAGAGCTGTAAGGATGATGTCATAGATAATCTCAATGAGCGCGGTCAGATAAAGGCAAAGCTTCAAAAGAATGTTACTTTGTTAGAGCAGGTTAACATCCGTAAGGCGGAACTCACAAGAAGGCTTATCAACTGCAAGAGTGATGAGGACACGCAGAAACAGAGTCTTGATTTGTTGCAGGCGGAGCTTGACAATGTGAGGGCGGAGCTTGGTTCGTTGACGGGAACACTCTCCGATAAGGAGAAGAGACAGCTATCACTAAAGGATACGGTTAACAAATTAAATGGCGATATAAATGGTCTTAATCGTCTGGTCATGGGTGAGAGCTCAAGGCTTGAGTCGCTGAGAAATATCACTGAGAGATACGACGGATATGGAAACAGTATCAGAAAAGTGATGGAGCAAAAGGACAGCAATAAGGGAATTATCGGAGTTGTTGCGGACATTATAAAGACCAAGAAGCAGTATGAGACAGCAATAGAGACGGCTCTTGGCGGAAGTATTCAGAATATCGTGACGGACAATGAGGAGACGGCAAAAGGTCTTATCGGATTTTTAAAGCAGAATAAGTACGGCAGGGCTACATTTCTTCCTTTGTCGGCAATAAGCGGAAGGGATGTCAAGGTCGATGCCCAGCTTGTCAAGGAAAAAGGCGCTGTCGGCTTTGCAAATCAGCTTGTGGAGTGTGACAGTGAGTTTGATGAGCTTGCAAGATACCTTCTCGGAAGGATTTTGGTTGTAGACCATATTGATAACGCGCTCGCCATCGCAAGGAAGTACAGGCACTCTCTTAGAATTGTCACTCTTGAGGGAGATATGTTAAGTCCCGGCGGTTCGATGTCCGGAGGTGCATTTAAGAATAACAGCAATCTGCTTGGCCGCCGAAGGGAGATAGAGGAGCTTGAAGCGTCCATAATGCGCAATGAGGCGAAGTTGAAAAATGCGGAGACGGAGCTTGCATCGGCGAGGGAAATACTTAATACTCTAAAAGGCGAGATTGAGCAGGTAAAGGCTGCAATTTTGGATAAACAGCTTGCAGAAAACACGGCGGTTATGAATTATGATACTGCCGCGAAAAAGCAGGAAGAGTTAAAAAGAGCGTACACCAACAGCAGGCGTGAGTCGGATGAAATCGAGAATACAATTATCCAGATAAATGCCGAGATTGATGCATGTAAGGTAACGCTTTCGGAGTCGGAGAGAATTGACAGGGAACTGACCGACAGGATAAATGAAAGCAATGCGCAGATTGAGAAGAATAAGTCCGAGCTTGCAAAAAAGCAGGAGGAGGCGCAGAAGCTTCACATTGAGCTCTCCAATTTTTCACAGCAGGATAATTATGCCGAGGAGAATATAAAGCGTGTTTTGAGGGAAATCTCAAGGCTGAATGAAGAAGCTGACGATATCAAGGACAGCCTTGGTTCTGCCGCCGATGAAATTCAGGAAAAGAAAGATAACATAGCAAAAATCAATGAAGCGATAGCACTGGCGGAGGCAAAGATTGCCGAGTATTCCGGTATTACCGCAAAGGAGCGCGAGGAGAGAGACAAGGTGCAGGAAAAGCAGCGTGAACTCTTTAACATGCGCGAGCAGATATCAGGTCGCATCAACGCGCTCGACAAGGAATGTCTAAGACTTTCAGGAAAAATTGAGAAAGTCGAGTCGACAAGGGACGAGCGCATAGATTACATGTGGAACGAGTACGAGCTTACACTTATCCGCGCGGCAGAGTTGAGGGATGATGGTTTGACAAACCCGGATGCGCTGAGAAAAAATATCAATTCAATCAAGTCCGACATAAGAAAACTGGGCGATGTAAATGTCAACGCGATTGAGGATTACAAGGAAGTATCAGAAAGATACATATTCCTAAAGACGCAGCACGACGACCTTATAACGGCGAGGGACACCCTTATAAAGGTGATTGAAGAGCTTGACACGGGAATGAGAAATCAGTTCATTGAGAAGTTTCAGGAGATTAAGCTTGAGTTTGACAAGGTGTTTAAGGAATTGTTTGGCGGCGGAAGGGGAACTCTTGAGCTTGAGGAGGACGCTGATATCTTGGAGGCAGGAATTAAGATTATCTCACAGCCGCCGGGAAAGAAATTGCAGAATATGATGCAGCTATCAGGTGGAGAGAAAGCGCTTACGGCGATATCACTTCTGTTTGCGATACAGAATTTAAAACCGTCACCTTTTTGTCTGCTGGATGAGATTGAGGCGGCACTTGACGATTCAAATGTCGACAGATATGCAAAGTATCTGCACAAGCTGACAAAGAATACCCAGTTTATCGTTATAACCCACAGACGCGGAACAATGGCTGCGGCTGACAGATTGTACGGTATAACCATGCAGGAGAAGGGCGTGTCAACGCTTGTGTCGGTTGACCTTATCGAAGACCAGCTCGACGACAAACCAGTCAGCGCAAAACAGTGACATAGTTATAGTGTAAAAAGTACATTTAAGATAGCAAAAGCGCTGCCAAGCAGTAAAAACACGGTTTTAGATGTATTGTGATGCGAAATTAGTATGAAAAAGGAGGAAAATAGATGGCAGGATTTTTTAAGAAACTTGTCTCAGGTCTTACCAAGACAAGAGACAACATTGTCCACGGATTGGACAATGTTTTTTCGGGATTTTCAAAGATTGACGACGATTTCTATGAGGAGCTTGAGGAGACTCTTATCATGGGAGACCTCGGTGTGAATACAACCGAGCAGATTATAGAAAACCTCAAGCAGAAGGTGAAGGAAAACCACATAAAGGATACGGCTGCATGTAAGGAGCTTCTAATCAACACAATCAAGGAGCAGATGGATTTGGGCGAGAACGCTTATGAGTTCGAGAACCGCAAGTCAGTAGTGCTCGTCATCGGTGTGAACGGTGTCGGCAAGACTACATCCATCGGAAAGCTTGCCGCGCAGTTAAAGTCTCAGGGCAAGAAGGTTGTCCTCGCGGCAGCAGATACTTTCAGGGCGGCGGCGATAGAGCAGCTCACAGAATGGGCTAACCGCTCAGGTGTGGATATCATATCACAGAGTGAGGGCTCAGACCCGGCGGCTGTTATATATGATGCAATATCTGCCGGAAGGGCGAGAAATGCGGATGTTATTATTTGCGATACAGCAGGGCGACTCCACAACAAGAAAAATCTTATGGAGGAGCTTAGAAAGATAAACAGAATTATAGACAAGGAGATGCCGGAGGCGTACAGGGAAAATCTTATTGTTCTCGACGGAACGACAGGACAGAATGCGCTCTCTCAGTTGAAGGAGTTCAAAGAGGTTGCAGATGTAACCGGAATTATTCTCACCAAGATGGACGGAACCGCAAAGGGCGGAATTGCGGTTGCAATTCAGGCGGAGTACGGTATTCCGGTTAAGTACATCGGTGTCGGTGAGCACATAGACGATTTGCAGAAGTTCAATTCTCAGGATTTTGTCAATGCACTCTTTGACATTCCGGAGCAAATCTGATATAACGGATATAACAGTAGCAATTACTTAAATCTTATGAAGAAAGAAGCGTAAAAAAATGAGCGAAAATCATCTTACATTGGAAAAATTTGAGGAAGCAGCAGAGATAGTAAAGAGGGTCACTCTTGAGACAAAGCTTGTATACAGCGAGTATTTCAGCAATCTCACAGGAAACAAGGTATATTTTAAGCCTGAAAATCTTCAGTACACAGGCGCATATAAGGTAAGAGGAGCTTACTACAAGATAAGCACATTGTCAGACGAGGAGAGGGCAAAGGGACTTATCACAGCGTCCGCCGGAAACCACGCTCAGGGCGTTGCTTATGCGGCAAAGCTTTACGGTGTGCGCGCAGTAGTTGTGATGCCTGTATCAACACCTCTTATGAAGGTTAACAGGACAAAGAGCTACGGCGCAGAGGTTGTCCTCTACGGAAATGTATATGACGAGGCCTGCGAGTATGCGTTAAAGCTTGCCAGTGAGCAGGGACTTACATTTGTTCATCCTTTTGATGACTATGATGTGGCAACGGGTCAGGGAAGCATTGCGATGGAGATTATAAAGGAGCTTCCTACAGTGGATTACATATTGGTGCCAATCGGCGGAGGCGGACTTGCAACAGGTGTTTCCACACTTGCAAAGCTCTTAAATCCTAAGATTAAGGTAATCGGAGTTGAGCCTGCCGGAGCTAATTGTATGCAGGAGTCGATAAAGGCTGGAAAGGTAGTCACTCTCCCAAGTGCCAGCACGATAGCAGACGGCACAGCCGTAAAGACACCGGGAAGCAAGATTTTCCCTTATGTCCAGAAGAATATTGACGACATAATAACAATCAAGGATGAGGAGCTTATCGTGGCATTCCTCGATGTTGTAGAGAACCACAAGATGATTGTTGAAAACTCAGGACTTCTCACTGTAGCGGCATTAAAGCATCTTGATGTGAAGGGCAAGAAGGTTGTGTCGATACTCAGCGGCGGTAATATGGACATTATCACAATGTCGTCCGTTGTCCAGCATGGTCTTATCGCTAGAGGAAGAGTGTTTACCGTGTCTGTTCTTCTTCCGGACAAGCCGGGTGAGCTTGCAAGGGTGGCAGGCGTTATAGCAGAGCAGAAGGGAAATGTAATCAAGCTTGAGCACAACCAGTTTGTAAGCATCAACCGCAACGCCGCTGTTGAGCTTAAAATTACAATGGAAGCATTCGGCGAGGAGCACAGGGCTCAGATTATAGACGGCTTAAAGGCAGCAGGCTATGATGCAAAGCTCATTTCTACCAATATATAATTTATAAATGTGATGTCACGAGCAGCCGGAAATAGGTTGTTCTGGGTGCCAATAAGTATAAATTGTTCTTTTGTGCAGGAATAATTTATACTTTTGACACTGGTATCGTTTATTTTACTTGTAGAAAAATTAAATTAAGAAGGGGCTATATAATGTTTGGCAAAAAAAGAATATCCAAGGTGCAATTTATTGCCCTTGGATTTTTAATAATAATTATTACGGGAACTTTGCTTTTGATGCTTCCTGTCTCTTCTAGGGACGGTCAGGCGACAAGTTTTCTCGATGCGCTTTTCACTGCGACGAGCGCGAGCTGCGTTACGGGACTTGTGGTGGTCGACACCTACACGCACTGGTCACTTTTTGGGCAGATAGTTATAATATGTATGATACAGGTCGGTGGACTTGGTTTCATAAGTATCGGAGTTATATTTGCACTTTTGCTTGGGCGCAAAGTCTCACTAAGGCACAGAGGACTTATGCAGGAGAGTGTGAACACGCTCCAGATTGGCGGAATAGTCAAGCTTACCAAGAAGATGATTGTTGGAACTCTGATATTTGAGGGCATAGGTGCGGTGATACTTGCGATACGTTTTTCGTTTATGATGAGCCCCGCGAGAGCGATATTTTATGGGATATTCCACTCGATATCGGCTTTCTGTAATGCGGGCTTTGACTTGTTAGGGTGTTATGGCGAGTACAATTCTATCTGCGGCTTTGAGGGTGACTGGACAATCAATCTTACAATCAGCGCGCTTGTTATCATAGGCGGACTTGGATTTGTAGTGTGGGATGATATTTCAAAAAATAAGTTCAACATCAAGCGCTACAGACTGCACTCTAAGATTGTATTGTCGGTCACAGCGTTTCTTCTTGTAGTCGGAACAATTCTGTTTCTCATATTCGAGTGGGACAACACGATGGCTGGGATGGACGCGCCGACAAGATTTTTGGCATCATTTTTTTCGAGCGTCACGCCGAGAACTGCGGGCATGAACTCGGTTGACACGGGTGCACTTACTCCTGCGTCAAAACTTTTGACAATGATACTTATGTTTATAGGCGGAAGCCCGGGCTCGACATCCGGCGGAGCAAAGACGACGACACTCTTTGTCATGGTGGCATATCTTTGGACAACGATGCGCGGAAAGTACGGAATTGACGTGTTCAGCAGAAGATTGAAGGAGGACGTTGTTAGAAAGGCGGCACTGGTTATAGGCGTAAACATGTTTCTGTTTATAGTGGGTGCAATGATTATTTTTGCGGTGCAGCCGGAGCTTGGCTTTGCGGACGTGATTTTTGAGGTTATATCGGGCATAAGCACTGTAGGAATGACTACGGGAATAACGAGGTCACTTGCGACGGCTTCGAGAATAGTTATTATTATTCTGATGTACTGCGGAAGAATAGGAAGCTTGTCCTTCGCACTATCATTTTCGGAGAATAAGAGGATTGTTCCGTTACAACAGCCGGAGGAAGAGATAAATATCGGTTAAGATAAGGGAGGAAAATATTTTGAAGTCTTTTTTGATTATTGGAATGGGTCGTTTTGGACACCACATCACAAGAAATCTTTCGGAACAGGGCGGGGAGGTAATGATTGTAGATACCGACCAGGCTAAGATGGAGGATTTGCTTCCAATCGTTACCAGCGCAAAGATTGGCGACTGCACGAACGAGGAGGTTTTAAAGACGCTCGGTGTAAAGAATTTTGACATGTGCATTGTCTGCATAGGCACGAATTTTCAGAGTTCTCTTGAGATTACAAGCCTTTTAAAGGAGATGGGGGCAAAATATGTTGTCAGCAAGGCGACGAGGGATATCCATGCAAAGTTTCTTTTAAGAAACGGCGCGGATGAGGTCATCTACCCTGACAGGGATATCGCTGAGAAGCTTGCGGTAAGCTACAGCTCGGACAATATTTTTGACTACATCGAGCTTGGCGGGGACTATGCGATATATGAAATTCCGGTTATGAAGGAGTGGATTGGACACTCAATCAAGGAACTCAATTTCAGAAGCAGATACAATGTAAACATTCTCGGAACAAAGTCGGACGACGACAGGACATCGCTAATGCCAACCGCCGACTATGTGTTTGAGGGAAATGTGCATCTCCTTGTCGTTGGAACTAAGGCGGATGTGCAGAAGATTATAAAGAAAATATAATATATGTAGAACAAAGAATACTGACTGCTTAATTTTGAAATTGAATTATTACAAAATACTTAAAAAGAAGCGTTTTTCATTACTATTTGTGTCGCCGGTTGGCGGCGAAATGGAGGGTTAATATGAGAGAAAATGAGCTTAACTGGTATGCCGATTTGGGCGACGGGAATTACAGAAATCCGATTTTGTACACGGACTATTCCGACCCTGACGCAATTCGTGTGGGTGACGACTATTTTATGACAGCATCGTCGTTTTGCAATACCCCGGGGCTTCCTATTCTCCACTCAAAGGATTTGGTGAACTGGAAGGTTATAAACTATGCGATAAAGAATATTCCGTATGAGAGATATGCCACGCCACAGCACGGCTGCGGAGTGTGGGCTCCGGCTATACGCTATCACGAGGGGGAATTTATAATATTTTTCCCAATGCCTGACGAGGGAATATTTGTGACAAAGACCAAAGACCCGTGGGGAGAGTGGTCAGAGCCTCATGCGATTTTTGAGGGAAAGGGCTGGATTGACCCGTGCCCGTTCTGGGATGACGACGGAAAGGCATACATGGTATCGGCTTTTGCAAGGAGCAGAATAGGTTTTAAGAGTATTCTGCATCTCACCGAGATGAAGCCGGACTGCTCGGCACTTCTCGACGAGGGAAAGCATGTCTTTGACGGAAATGAGAACGGACAGACGACCATTGAAGGGCCTAAGATGTATAAGAGAAACGGCTATTACTACATAATGGCTCCGGCTGGAGGCGTTAAGCCGGGTTGGCAGGTTGTGATGCGCTCTAAAAATGTCTGGGGGCCTTACGAGTACAAGAACGTGCTTGTTCAGGGTGATACAGTTGTAAATGGACCTCATCAGGGCGCATGGCTTGACACACAGACGGGTGAGGACTATTTCCTTCATTTTCAGGACGTGTACGCTGCCGGAAGAATTGTACATTTGCAGCCTGTAAAGTGGGTGAACGACTGGCCAATCATGGGCGAGCAGATAACCGATGATGCCGGCCAGCCTGTTATGACGCACAAAAAGCCGGATATCGGGGCAAAAGCAGAGGCGGCAGCAAAGAGTTTTAGGCATGAGAACGGGCTTGCCGACATATATGCACCTGATGCGTCGGATGATTTTACCGGTGATAAGCTCGGATTACAGTGGCAGTGGAATGCGAACCACTCGGACGATTGGTACAAAATGACGGGACACGGTATAGAGCTTCGACCTGTGGAGAAGTCAAGCGATACGTCGATTGCGGATGTGCCTAATCTTCTTTTGCAGAAGTGGATTGCACCTGAGTTCTCGGCTGTGACGGAGCTGTCAACTGTTACCTTGTGCGATGGAGATATCGCGGGAATGGTTTCGCTCGGCGTTGACTACGGTGCAGCAGCGGTAAAAAAGAATGACGGGGTTGTCTCTATTGTGTCCATATCGGGAAGTCAGACCTTCAAAAATGAGAAAGCTTACTCGGAGGATAAGGTTGTTGAGCTTGCCAAGGTAGACGGCGCGACAGAGAAGGTATTTTTCAAAAATCGTGTGGAGTCACTTCCGATGATAGAGAAGGATGTTACCAGAAACATGATATATCTAGATTACAGCCTTGACGGTGTAAATTACGAGAATGTCCTCTCCTATGAAGCCACAGCCGGGCGCTGGGTCGGCGTAAAGAACGGAATTTTCTGCTGCCATGAGGTCGGAACGGGTATAGCCAAAACAGAAAATACAGGTAAAGAAAAAAATAACGCGGGTGTGCTGTTTGATTATTTTAGAATAGAGAAACTATAATAGTGGAATGAATTATTATCTATAAATGAGCACATTTAAGATATTACACAAATTTATTGGCTATATTAAAGATGTTTTTTGAAAGCTATTTTATTTAAACAAATATCATCTGTTTCTGTGTAATTTTTCATAATTGCTCATTTATAGTTATTATCTAAAGGGACTTTTATAAGAATAGTAAAAAAGAAAAGTCGGCGCAGGTGATAGAACTTGCGTGAAAAACTGGTAAAAATGCACAATTTCCGTTTTTTTAGGTTGATGAAATTGATACAAAGTAATATAATACAATCATACCTGTGTTAAATTTTAGACGATTTTTTGACATGGGACACACACATTCAAGCAATATATTTTTACAGCCGTGTGGCAGAATTGGAGGATTATGTATGATTAACATTCCTGAAATGAAGGTAGGAATTGTGGCAGTGTCAAGAGACTGCTTCCCAGAGTCTTTATCAGTAAACAGAAGAAAGGCACTTGTTGACGCATACGCAGCAAAGTATGACAGCAAGGATATATATGAGTGCCCTGTATGTATCGTTGAGAGCGAGATACATATGGTACAGGCACTTGAGGACATCAAGAAGGCAGGCTGCAACGCACTTTGCGTATATCTTGGAAACTTCGGCCCTGAGATTTCGGAGACACTTCTTGCAAAGCATTTTGACGGCCCTAAGATGTTCGTGGCAGCTAGCGAGGAGAACATCGCAACACTTTCAAGTAACCGTGGAGATGCGTACTGCGGTATGTTAAATGCAAGCTACAACTTGAAGCTCCGCAACATCAAGGCATATATCCCTGAGTACCCTGTGGGAACAGCAGAGGAATGTGCGGACATGATTCACGATTTCCTTCCTATTGCGAGAGCAGTCTATGCGCTCAACAATTTGAAGATTATAAGCTTTGGTCCTAGACCACTCAACTTCCTTGCATGTAACGCGCCGATTAAGCCGTTGTACGGCATCGGAGTTGAGATAGAGGAGAACTCAGAGCTTGACCTTTTCGAGAGCTTCAACAAGCATGCAGGCGATGAGAGAATACCTGAGATTGTCAAGGACATGGAGGCAGAGCTTGGCGCAGGCAACAAGAAACCGGAGGTGCTTGAGAAGCTTGCACAGTATGAGCTCACACTTCTCGACTGGGTTGAGGCACACAAGGGCTACAGAAAGTACGTTGCCATCGCCGGAAAGTGCTGGCCTGCATTCCAGACACAGTTCGGTTTTGTTCCATGCTATGTGAACAGCCGTCTCACAGGAAGAGGAATACCTGTATCCTGTGAGGTTGATATCTATGGAGCACTCAGCGAGTTTATCGGAACAGTGGTATCACAGGACGCTACGACACTTCTCGATATCAACAACACCGTACCGGCAGAGCTCTACAACAACGATATCAAGGACAAGTTCAACTACACACTCAATGATACATTCATGGGCTTCCACTGTGGAAATACATCATCTAAGAAGCTTTCCTTCTGCGAGATGAAGTATCAGCTCATCATGGCAAGGTCGCTTCCAATCGAGGTTACAAATGGAACACTCGAGGGAGACATTGCTCCGGGAGATATCACATTCTATCGTTTACAGAGCACAGCGGACACTAAGCTTCGCGCATACATAGCTCAGGGTGAGGTTCTTCCTGTTGCGACACATTCCTTTGGTTCAATCGGTGTGTTCGCTATACCTGAGATGGGACGTTTCTACCGCCATGTACTTATCGAGAAGAACTTCCCACATCACGGTGCAGTTGCTTTCGGTCACTATGGCAAGGCTCTCTATGAGGTGTTTAAGTATATCGGAGTGCCTGTTGAGGATATCAACTTCAACCAGCCAAAGGGTATGTTGTATCCTACAGAAAATCCATTCTGCTAATTGGATTAGTATATTATAGTCACTTTTAGGTGATATGTCAGCCCCCACAATATTTGTGGGGGTGTTTTTGCCATTGTGGACGGTTCTTTTAGCACAAATATCTGTCCTCAATGGCACGATGGAAGAGAATAGTGTTGTGAGCAGGCGGGAAAGCAGAATGAGAAATCCGCTTAATTGACTAAAATATAATGCTTAAAAATTATAGAGGTTAACACAGATTTAAAAACAATAAAAGGAGAATGTAAAAAATGTATTATATAGGTGTAGATTTGGGAACATCGGCTGTCAAGCTCCTTCTCATGGATGAGAAAGGAAAGATTTTAAATGTTGTTTCAAAGGAATATCCATTGTATTTTCCTAATCCGGGCTGGTCTGAGCAGCCGCCGGAGGCGTGGTATGAGAAGTCAGTGGAGGGTATCAAGGAGCTGATTTCAAAGGTTGACGCTTCAAAGGTTGCCGGCATAAGTTTTGGCGGGCAGATGCACGGACTTGTAATTCTTGATGAGAATGATGAGGTTATAAGACCGGCAATTTTGTGGAATGACGGAAGAACCATAGAGGAGAATGACTATCTTAACAATGTGATTGGCAAGG
>JBNMKO010000055.1:0-22185 GCA_050874385.1 Eubacteriales bacterium | reverse complement strand
TGATTATGGTGACGGCGAGGGACGCTGTCATGGATAAGGTGTCAGGGCTTGACCTCGGAGCTGATGATTACATAACTAAGCCGTTTGCCATTGAGGAGCTTCTTGCAAGGATAAGAGTTGCCCTCAAAAAATCTGCGGATATGGCAGCCGTACATCCTAAATCCGATGTGCTTTCGTGTGGGAGGGTCAGTCTTGACAAGGCAAGACATGAAGTCAGGGTTGACACGGAGCTTGTGGAGCTGACGCATAGGGAATTTTCACTTCTTGAGTATCTGCTTGAGAATAAAAACATTGTTATGAACAGAGACACATTGCTTGAGAAGGTATGCGGATATGATTATTCAGGGGAGACTAATGTTATAGATGTGTATGTGCGCTATATTCGCACAAAGATAGATGATGCATTCGGTATCAAGCTTATTTCGACGGTAAGAGGAGTTGGGTATGTCATCAAGGACGAGCAGTGAGTATAGAGAGGGCGATGAAAAGAAAATACAGGCAAATGCCGGTGCGCAGCCTAACAATGCAAAAAAGATGTATTCCATTGCAAGGCGCATCAACGGTACATTTGTAGGCAGATTTGTGTGGCACATCCTGAAAATGGATGTGCTTATCTGTATTATAGCGATTGCTTTGGGAATGTTTGTCGCAGAAAAGACGGCGTTTGGGACATTTAAGATAGGCACACAGCGCAGTCTGGAATGGAATATTGGAAGCGATTTTATCAAATATAATATGACAAATATGGATGGAAACACCGCCTCGCTTGTTATAAGCAAAAATGAGGCGAGGATTGGAATTGTTATAGGTGCATCAATTCTTGTGGTAGAATTTTTTTCTGTACTGGTCATGTCGGCAAATATGAAAAACAAGATAAATGACAAGCTTCTGCCGATAAGGGAGATGGCAAAAAAGACGGAAAAGCTCACGCATATGGCGTACAATGAGCACAATTTTAAGAGCCTTGAGGCGGCGATTGAGAATGTAAATGCCACGTCTCTTGACACAAAAATAAGCACGGACAACAAGGAACTTCAGGGAATTGAGAATGCGCTCAATCATCTTCTTGAGAGAATGAGGGAGACGTACAGGCAGCAGTCGCGTTTTGTGTCTGACGCGTCGCACGAACTTAGAACGCCCATAGCCGTGATAAGAGGTTATGCGGATATGCTTGACCGCTGGGGCAAGGAGGACGAGAGTATTCTTGATGAGTCCATAGATGCGATAAAAAATGAATCGGAACACATGCAGAAGCTTGTCGAGCAGCTTCTTTTCCTTGCGAGGGGGGACAGCGGAAGGAATAATTTGCAGATAGAGGAAATACAGCTCGATGAACTTATGGGCGAAGTGTTCGATGAGTCTAAGATGATTGACATGGAACATAGATATGAGTTTTATGGCGAACCTGCTAAGATGAGCGGCGATGTGTCAATGATAAAACAGTGCGCAAGAATACTTATAGACAATGCGGCTAAATACACTCAAAAGGGTGATACTATAACCATACGGACGGGTACAAACGCGGAAGGAGTATTTTTCAGCGTGCAGGATAACGGGATAGGAATGCATGAGGCGGATGTCAGCCATATTTTTGAGCGTTTTTACCGCTCGGATGAGGCGAGGGGACACAAGAGCGGCGGAACAGGGCTTGGGCTTTCGATTGCAAAATGGATAGTCGACAGGCATAACGGCTATTTTAATATCTTGACCAGACCGGATATAGGTACTAGAATAACGGTGATATTTGTGCCGCTGTACAATGGTGCTGGTATGGGTACGAATGAGAAAGAAAAAACTGACAAGACCGCGATTTGAGCCACAAAAGGCGGCAGACATGGAGGATTATATGAATTACAACGAGGCGATGGAAAAGCTTGAACATTTTGGGCAGGAGCATGTGCTGAATTACTATGATGAACTTACGGACGAGCAGAAAAAAGCGCTCCTGTTTCAGATAGACAGGACGGATTTTACGGTGATAGAGCAGGCGGCTGAGACCGGAAAGCGCGGCGTTATAGCGCCCATAAAGGCCATGACAATCCCGGAGATAGATATGGGAAGGGAGAGATTTTCGCGCATTGGCATGGAGGCGGTAAGAGCCGGAAAGGTGGGTGCGGTTTTGCTCGCCGGGGGAATGGGAACAAGACTTGGCTCCGATGCGCCAAAGGGAATGTATGATATAGGAATTAACAAGCCTGTGTATATTTTTCAGAGAGTGATAGAAAATCTTATGAAGGTGGTTGAGAAAGCGGGCAACTATATCCAGCTTTTTGTTATGACAAGCGAGAAAAATCACACTGCCACGGTCAATTTTTTTGAGGAGCACAATTATTTTGGCTACGACCCGGAATACATTGCCTTTTTTATGCAGGATATGGCTCCTGCTGCCGATTTTGACGGAAAAGTGTACATGGAGGGCAAGGACTGTATCGCCACATCGCCAAACGGCAATGGCGGATGGTTTCTCTCAATGAAGAAGAGCGGACTTTTGGAGCTTATAGAAAAAAGGGGTATTGAGTGGCTCAATGTGTTCGCTGTCGACAATGTGCTCCAGAGTATCGCCGACCCTGTGTTTGTGGGGGCTGTGCTTGAGGGCGGTTATTCAGTCGGCTCTAAGGTTATAAGAAAGGCAAATCCGCAGGAGAAGGTCGGTGTCATGTGTACTGAGGACGGCAGACCGTCCATTGTGGAGTACATTGAGCTGACACAGGACATGCTCACGCAGAAGGACGAGAAAGGGGAGTACGCATACAATTTCGGTGTTATCCTCAACTATCTTTTCAAGGTTGACAAGCTTGTGGGACTTTTGGAGAGAAAGCTTCCATATCACAAATCGGCAAAGAAGATACCATATATCAATGAGGCGGGCGAGCTTGTAAAGCCGCAGGAGCCTAACGGCTATAAGTATGAGCAGTTCATTCTTGACATGATACAGATGCTGGATAGCTGTCTGCCGTTTGAGGTGGTGCGTGAGAAGGAGTTCGCGCCTATCAAAAATAAGACGGGGGTTGACTCGGTGGAGTCGGCGAGGGAACTTCTTAAAAAGAACGGAATAGAGATATAATTGCAATGTGAATGTAGGTAATTGCGAAACTTAGTGTGTTAATGCCGGATGTTGTGCAATCTTGCTAGTACACTTTCAGTATGAGCATTAGTTTGGCTATGGTGAAATATTATGTTTTCAAAAATGTCTGGCAGTGTACTGGAAAATTGCACAACGGTTCAGCATATAATTCAAGTTTCGCAATTATCAAATCAATATTTTAGGACATAGGATGTTGTATAAGGCAATTTATGAAATTGCAATAATTTGTGGATATATCGTAAATATTTCCGCATAACGCATTGCTTATCAAATAACTTTGTAGTCCAAAAAGCGCGCATACGCAGGCTCTTTTTTATCCGGGGTGTAGGCGTACATTCCGTGCATTGACCCAGTGAAACGCTTGCCTTTTTTCAGTCCCTCATCGCACAAGTAATATACATTGTCGAGGGTGCACACGGATGTAAAATTTTCGGAGTTATCGGTTGAGCGTACACACATGGATGTATCGGAATTGTCAACGGATAGAGCATTAGTCTGCATATTGCAACAGTCAGCAAAATGTATATTCGGCTGTACATCAGAACCCAGCAAATATGAAAAGCTCCGTTTGAGGTATTCGGTCTCAATTCGCAGCGTTATCGTGCTTTCTGGACATTTAATTTTATCTGCACTTTTATCTAAATTTTTATCTGCATTTATCTTCAAATCTGTTTTATCCACACTTATCCCTAAATCAATACATGCGGCATCAGTCGTCTCTGGATAAATATGTTCGCTCACCTTTAGGAAAAGTCTGCCGTTATCGTTTGTCACATTGAAGGTGAGATATGTGTTCTCATCGTAGTAGCAGGTTATTCCAGCCTCACCGCCGTTAGTTTGAAGTACCTCACTGGATAAGTCGAGTGTCGCTGTGACCGTAAAGCAGAAGGACTCCTGCGGGCGCACAAGAATGTTTCTTGAGTACATCGTGGACAGAGGCTCATGTCCGGCGCGCAGAAAAAGTGCTGTGTATGCGGTATCAGAAGAGGTGTTGTCACAAGGGACTATCTTGTATGCGTCCGTCTCCGGCACGCGAACCCATGACCACTCATTTGAGAGCTTGTCTTCAAATCCGCGGCATACATTGTCATTATTGTCAAAAATACATTCTTCAAGGTCGGGTTTCTTTGCGAGAACGCTTGGGCCTTCAAGATTGTTTATCATAGGCCAGCCGTCAGCCGTCCATGTTATTTTGTCGAGTGCGGTCTCGCGCCCGAGAAGGCTGTATTTTCCGTCAATCTGTCTGCCGCAAAGGTATGGAATGAACCATTCGCCGTTAGGTGTCATTACAGGCTTTCCGTGTCCGGCGCGCTGTATGCCTGCTTTTGGGTTGTCCTGTCTCATTATCGGGTTGAAAGGACATGGCTCATACACGCCGAATAAGCTTGCGCTTCTCGCCACGGTTATGCGGTGTCCCTCGCCTGTGCCGCCCTCAGCCTGAAAAAGATAGTACCAACCGTCTTTTTTCAGAAGATGTGAGCCCTCAGGTGCGCGCTTCTGACTGCCATAGTACAGGAGCGTTGCGGGGCTTAGTTGTTTTGTGCCGTCCTCGCTTATCTCAAATATTCTCGCGCCGCGGTTGAGGAGCATATATCTTTTTCCGTCATCGTCGGTGAATATTGATGGGTCAATTCCGTCCTCGTCTATGAAAGCGGGCTCACAGTAAGGCCCTTCGGGTTTGTCGGAGGACACCACCATCTGCCGTCTGTAGACTGTGCCTGTGTCGTTGAGCCTGTAGGTGGCTGTGATATAAAATCTACCATTATAGTATGATATGTCAGGTGCCCAGTAGCCGCGTCCTCCCTCAAGTTCGTTTATGTAAGCCCATTCAGGGTTGGTGACTGCGTGTCCTATCACTTCCCAGTGTATCAAATCCTTGGAATGTGATATCGGAATACATGGAAAATATATGAATGAGGAGTTGACCATATAGAAATCGTCGCCCACACGCACGATTGACGGGTCAGGGTGCATCCCTGTGCGGATTGGATTTCTGTACATGTCTTTGATATCGCCATATTTTTCCTTGAAATATGAGATTATTTTTTTAGCGCCGCTCTCTATTGCGATATCATAAGGCGTTACAAGATTTTTGTCCCCGGAAAGCCCAGACATTCCAAGCCGTTCCACTATGTACTTCACAAGCTCGACATTGTCGGTTGGCACGGCGTAAAAAAGAGCAGTTCGGTTATTTTCGTCGGTCTCATTGAAGCTTGCGCGCGAATATTCGACTATATATTTAAAAATATCAAGATTTCCGGTGGATGCGGCAAGATTTGGAAGTGTCATGCCATTGTAGAGTTCGTCTATACATGCCGGATTTTCAATCTGTAGGCTCCTTACATCCGAAAGACTGCCGGATATGATTGCTTCTGCCATTGTCATAAAATTTACCTTCTTTCTACTACAATATATTTATGGTTAATATCCCTTACAGCCAGTAAGAAATTATCCATCTTGTTGCTATATGATTGCACAGTCTGGAGCAGTGACCCTGTTTAAGTCGCCTTATAAGTCAGAAAAACTGTTACTTACATGCAGGCAGGATGTATCAACTTTTCTGATTTCGAGGGATTTTAATAATTACCATTATAATACATATTATGCCGCCAAAAAAGGGGTGTTTTTGTCGTGTTGTCCTATATTTTTCTGTAGTGTGTTGTGCCTATGGAGAGTGGAAATTGCACATAATAAATTATTATATATGGAAATGTTTGTAATAATGTGATAAAATACTGTGAATGAATGTGAGCGAAAAATCAGGTTGACATAGCGGATTATGCTGATATTTGATTTAGAGGGAACTTAGGTGGAAAAGAGGTTTCAGAATGAATACAGAAACATTGGAGAAAAAAATAGAAATTTTGGAACATGAGCAGGCGGAAAATTCCATGAAACTTGGAACTGAGAGACGTTTTTTGGATGTCCTTTGCAGGGATTATACTTCGGTGAGCTATGTTAATCTTTATAATGATATTGTAGAACCACTAAAAATTGCTTCCAACGCAAATGCGTCCCGTATTTCAAAGATACAGACAAGAAAAGAGAGCAGTTATACCGAGATTATACGACTTTACTGTGAGAAGTATGTTGCGGAAGCTAATAAAAAAGAATTTATGAGGGTTATGAGAAGGGAATATCTTCTTGACGAGCTCTCAAAAAAGGAGAGAGTTGTCTATAGGTTTGAGAGCATTCCCAATATGGCTGGTCATCGTTTTTTTGAGGTGCAGGTTATATGTATCGACGAGGAGAATTTTGACGGCACGGTTATTGTGGCGTTTCATCACATAGATGATATCGTGACCATAGAGCAGAAATACCAGTGGGAGCTTGAAAAGATTGCCTATGTTGATGCGCTCACGGGGCTTGAGAACCGCGCGGCATTCACAAGGGAACTCATAGCGTTTGCCAATAATTCCGGTGCGGCATGTATAGTGGCGGATGTGAACAATCTAAAGCTTTGCAATGACAGATATGGTCATATAGAAGGGGACAAAATAATAGCCGATGCGGCTGACTGTGTTAGAGGGGCATTTGAGGAGCTTGGAAAATGCTACAGGATTGGCGGGGATGAGTTTTGCGTGCTTATCTCCGTGAGCGAGCACACACAGATACTTGCCGCTCTTGGAAAGATGGAAAAGCTTGTGGATGAAAAGAATGTCAACAGGGTGATGCCTATGTCAATCGCGTGTGGTTATGCCGTCCGCGAAAGCCTGAGCGAGAGCATGGAGCAGCTTTTCAATCGAAGCGATGAGATGATGTATGATGTGAAATACAGGATGAAAAAGGAGTTTCCTGTGTACTGTGAGGAGAGAATTAAGAACTACCTCAATGTACTCAGCATTATATCAAAATCCACGGACTCATATCTTTTTTTGTGGGATATAGCGAGGGATGAGACATGGTTTTTTGGAGATATAGACAGCAGCTATGACATTCGTGAAAAGGGTAAATTGGTGAACAAGATAGCGCAGATGGAGGCGATAATATATCCGGCTGACAGACAGGCATTGCACGATGACCTTCAACTGATTATAGACGGCACAAAAAAGGTTCACAACATGAATTATAGGTGGATGAACCGCGACGGTGATGTTGTGTGGATAAGCTGCAGGGGAACTGTCATAGATGATGACAAGGGAAATCCTTTTGTTATGATAGGAATGGTCTCCGACAAAAAATTAAAATATTTGTACAATCCGCTCACAAAATTGTTTAACAAGAATAAGCTTTTGATGGATTTGCAGGAGGAGCGCCTTAACAGAAATTCAGGTTATCTTATGCTCCTTGGCATTGACAATCTGGCTAATATTAATCTTAAACATGGAAGAAATTATGGTGACAGCGTTATAAGAAAATGTGCCAAATTATTTGAACTTAATGTGATGTCACAGAATATATGGCATGTGGAAAATAACTGTTTTGCGCTGTATCTCGATGTCAATACCGAGGACGAAGTCCGGGCTGTGTATGACAGGCTTGGAAAAGAACTTTTAGGTATATGTACAATTTCCGCGGGCGTTGTCCCCGACAGCAAGGAAATGTTTGGGGACGAGAATAATCTGTATGCCTGCGCAGAGATGACATTTGAGAAGGCAAAGGGAAACGGGGCAGGTACGATATCCTTCTTTTCGCAGCAGGATTTTGAGAACAGGATAAAATCTTTACAGTTTCTTGAGGAGATGCAGCAGAGTGTAAATAACGGCTGTGAGGGATTTTATCTTTGCTATCAGCCGCAGGTAAAGACGGGAAACTATCAGGTGTACGGTGCGGAGGCACTGCTTAGGTATCACTCACAAAAGCGCGGGGAGGTATACCCGGACGAGTTTATTCCGCTGTTGGAGCAGTCAAAGCTTATAAATCCTGTCGGAATGTGGGTGCTTGAGACGGCGCTTATGCAGTGCAAAAAATGGCGGGAGGAGATAAAAGATTTCAGGATAAGCGTAAATATCTCCGCAGTCCAGCTAAGGGATAAGAAAATTGACCAGAATGTTCTTGATATACTAAAACGGACAGGTGTGCCGGGAAGTGCCCTGACCATAGAGATTACAGAGTCGGTACAGCTGCAGAGCTATGAACATTTTGGTGAGATTTTTAGGCGGTGGAGAGATGAGGGAATAGAAATTTCCATCGATGACTTTGGCACAGGTTATGCGAGCATGGGTTATTTAAAAAAGCTTGATGTCAGCGAGATTAAGATTGACCGCATGTTTGTAAGGGGAGTCGAGGAGGCTACATACAATTACAGACTTATAAGCAATATGATAGAATTTGCAAAGAACAATTCAATCCGTATATGCTGTGAGGGTGTAGAGAGCATGCAGGAGCTTACGGTGTTAGAGGGGCTTTCGCCTAATCTCATACAGGGCTATCTTTTTGCCAAGCCGTGTAAGGTGGAACAGTTTGAGAACTTTTTCATAGACAACACCACGCCGGAGTACAGACAGCACGAGGCGTTTGTCAAAAAGCTGTACAAGTTCAAAGACAGAATGCAGGTTGTCTATTTTGATACCAAGGATATCCTCAGAAAGACGGATTTGGGCTTATGGATTATAAGGATAAGCGAGGGGGACGGCTACCACGAGATGCACGCCGACGAGACAATGGAGCGTGTCATAGCGGTTGACAGAAAATATACTCCACAGGAATGTTATGATTACTGGTATGACAGGATAAATGACAATTACCGCGATTATGTCAACGAGAATGTAAAGAGGATGATAGAGTCCGACAAGGTTGTGCAGTTACAGTACCCTTGGCTGCACCCGCAGCTCGGCGAGATAGTGGTCAGATGCAGCGGAAAGAGGGTTGATGACACGGATGGAATGATTACCCTTGAGGGCTATCACAGAATTATAAGCACTATCGAGGAGACAACCAAAGATAAATAGAATTTATAATCTGAGAAGATACATATATATGAATACTGGAAGTTTGGCAATATAATAAATTGTACGACTGTCCAGTTATAAAATTGAGTTTCACAATTATCTAAATATAAAAATATAAAACAGATGGAGGAAATATCATGGTAAAGCACGTTATTTTGTGGAAATTGAAGGAGCTTGACGAGAGTGAGCGCGAGAACGTAAAGGCAGGCATCAAGGAGGGACTTGAGGGACTTGCCGGAAAGATACCGGGACTTGTCGAAATCCATGTGCATACAAACGGACTTCCAAGCTCTAACGCGGATGTAATGCTCGACTCGACTTTCGTGGACGAGGAGGCACTAAAAGCCTATGCCGTAAACCCGGAGCACGTTGCGGTTGCTGACGGAAAGGTGAGACCTTATACCGCGCAGAGAACATGTCTTGATTTTTCTATTTGACAAAATCATAGAAAAAATATATCATATCGCTAGTTTATTTTTGGAGGAAAAAAGAAAATGCAGCAGGAAGCTTACAATCACAAAACTATTGAAAAAAAATGGCAGAAATACTGGGATGAGCATCAGACTTTCAAGACTGATGTATGGGATTTCTCAAAGCCTAAGTACTATGTACTTGACATGTTCCCTTATCCGTCAGGTGTTGGTCTCCATGCAGGACACCCGGAGGGCTACACAGCCACCGATATCATGTCGAGAATGAAGAGAATGCAGGGCTACAATGTTCTCCATCCGATGGGCTATGACTCATTCGGACTTCCGGCAGAGCAGTATGCCGTGTCCACAGGACATCACCCTAACGGTTTTACCGAGAGCAATATACAGACTTTCTCAAAGCAGTTAAAAGAGCTCGGTTTTGACTACGACTGGACTAAGATGATTGCGACAAGTGACCCTAAGTTCTACAAATGGACACAGTGGATATTCAAGCAGCTCTATCTTGCAGGCTATGCAAAGCTTGTTGACATGCCTGTCAACTGGTGCGAGGAGCTCGGAACGGTTCTCTCCAACGATGAGGTCATCGACGGCAAGTCCGAGAGAGGCGGATATCCTGTAATCAGAAAGAACATGAAGCAGTGGGTTATCGACCAGCCGGCTTTTGCCGAGAAGCTTCTTGAGGGACTTGAGGAGATTGACTGGCCTGAGTCTACCAAGGATATGCAAAGACACTGGATTGGCAAGTCAGAGGGTGTTGAGGTTGATTTTAAGATTGTCGGAGGCGGAGAGTTCTCAATCTACACGACATGTATCGAGACAATCTACGGCATCACCTTTATGGTTTTAGCACCGGACGGACAGCTTGTTAAGGAGCTCATGCCAAGAATTGAGAACAAGGAAGAGGTTGAGGCTTATATCGCCGAGACATTAAAGAAGAACGATATGGACCGCACAGAGCTCAACAAGACCAAGTCAGGCTGTATGCTCAAGGGAATATATGCGGTCAATCCTGTAAACGGCAAGGAAGTTCCTGTATTTATCGGTGATTTCGTACTTGCAAGCTATGGAACAGGTGCGGTTATGGCTGTTCCTACACATGACCAGAGAGATTTTGAGTATGCCGTTGCACACAACATTCCTATGATTCAGGTAATCGATGGTGCCGATGTGAGCGAGCATGCTTTTGAGAAGGGTGATTATCTCGGAAAGGGCTGCAAGCTCATCAACTCGGAGGAGTTTACAGGTCTTACCGTTGAGGAGGCTAAGAAGGCAATCACAGATAAGCTTGTCGGAATGGGCATTGCAAGAAGAAAGGTCAACTATCATTTCCGCGAGTGGATATTTGCAAGACAGAGATACTGGGGTGAGCCTGTGCCTATCGTATATCTTGAGGACGGTTCAATCCATGTGCTCGCAGACGATGAGCTTCCGCTTGTTCTTCCTGAGCTTGAAGATTACAAGGGAAAGAACGGACAGGCACCTCTTGAGAATGCTACAGAGTGGAAGCAGTACGACCACAACGGCTTAAAGGGCAAGAGAGAGACATCCACTATGCCGGGAAGTGCCGGTTCAAGCTGGTATTATATGAGATACATTGACCCGGACAACAACGATGAGTTCGCCAATCAGGAGCTTTTAAAGCACTGGATGCCTGTTGACCTCTATATCGGTGGACCGGAGCATGCTGTGGGTCATCTCATGTATTCAAGAATATGGAACCGTTTCCTCTACGATAAGGGTCTTTCACCTGTAAAGGAGCCGTTTAAGAAACTCGTTCATCAGGGAATGATTTTGGGTTCTAACGGAATTAAGATGGGTAAGCGTTTTCCTGAGTTTGTCGTAAATCCTAGCGATATAGTTAGAGATTACGGCGCTGACACATTGAGACTCTATGAGATGTTCATGGGACCTCTTGAGGCTTCAAAGCCTTGGAGCGCGACAGGTGTTGAGGGAGCGAAGCGTTTTATCGTGAGAGTATGGAACTTCTTTACAAACCCTGACAACATTTCGGATGCCAGCAAGGATGAGCTCACAATGATTTATCATCAGACAGTAAAGAAGGTCACAAACGATTTTGAGAACCTTGCTTTCAACACGGCTATAAGCCAGATGATGATATTTGTAAATCAGCTCTACAAGACTGGAACATGTCCAAGAGAGTATGCGGAGGGCTTTGTAAAGATGCTCTCATGTATCTGTCCGCATGTGGGCGAGGAACTTTGGGCTGTGTTAGGACATGACAACACAATCGCTTACGAGCCATGGCCACAGTTTATTGAGGAACTCACTGTTGAGGATGCCATCGAGATAGCTGTCCAGATTAACGGAAAGACCAAGGGCGTTATCAAGGTTTCAAAGGATGCTGACAAGGATACTGTTCTTGCCACAGCAAAAGATGCGGTAAAGGAGAAACTCACACCTAACATCGTCAAGGAAATCTATGTTCCGGGCAAGATTGTAAATATAGTATGTAAATAATTACCTTAATGAATAATGCTGTGACAGCAATGCCATGGCATTATTCTTTGTCAGAGGAATTGAGAGACTTTATGTATTCATACGGACGTTGTACAATTTTAAAATCGAGTTTCGCAATTACATATATAATAGCATAAGGAGGAATTGTATTATGCATTCACCACTTGAAATTGCAAGAAATTTTGTAGAGATTGGTATTCACAAGGTTAAGCTGTCAGCGTGGAAGATGCTGATACTTGGTTTTTTTGCGGGGATGTTCATTGGGTTTGCGGGGATTGCCTCGACGACTGCTTCGGCCACCATCGCCTCGGCATCGGTTGCAAGGCTTGTGAGCGCCTGTGTGTTTCCGGCGGGAATGGCAATGGTTCTTGTGGCAGGAAGTGAGCTTTTTACGGGAAATAATCTTATAATAATAAGTGTGCTCCAAAAGAAGACGACAGTTGCGGGAATGTTAAAAAACTGGTTTTTTGTGTTCCTCGGAAATTTTATCGGTGCGGGCTTTGTGGCTGTGATGGTGGTGTACTCACATGTGCCGGATTTGTACGGAGGTCTGCTCGCGGAGAAAATGGTTGCGGCAGCTATGTCGAGGGTTAACCAGAGTTTTATTGAGGCTTTTATGAGAGGTATTCTGTGCAATATTCTTGTATGTATTGCCGTGTGGGCTGCATTTGCGGCTAAGAGAGTGTCGGGAAAGCTTTTGATGAGCTTCTGGCCTGTAATGCTCTTTGTTCTGTGCGGATTTGAGCACAGCATTGCGGATATTTATTTTGGCATTTCAGGAATAGCGGCTGCAAGCGAATATGGCATAGCCGCAGCAGGTCTTAATTTTGGAAGCTTTTTACTTAAAAATCTTCTGCCTGTGACGCTTGGAAACATAATCGGAGGAGCAGGAATTGTGGGAGCAGGATATTGGCTTGTGTACCTTCGCCATACACCTCTTAGTCCGATGACAATCGAGGCGGAGCAGAAGGAAATCGACATTGCTGAGGAGTATTAATAAGAGGCGGCAAGCCGCCCGGAAATGAGGTTTTATGACGCAGTATTCTTTTTTACAGGTAGTTATGTTCTTTTTTGCGTACTGCTTTCTTGGTTGGATATGGGAGACATGTTATGTATCAATCAGGAGACGTAAGTTCGTAAACCGCGGTTTCCTTCACGGACCGCTAATACCAATATACGGCTTTGGAGCGATGGCGATACTCTTTGCGACGCTTCCCGTAAAAGATAACCTTTTTCTTGTATTTATATTTGGTATGCTTGGCGCTTCGGTGCTTGAGCTTGTGACCGGATGTGCGATGGAGGCAATCTTTCATGTAAGATACTGGGATTACACAAATATTCCCACAAACATAAAGGGCTACATAAGCCTTCCAACATCAATAGTGTGGGGATTTTTCTCAATCCTTATGATAAAATTCATTCACAAGCCGATAGAGCATGTGGTGCTTGAACTTTCACAGACGGCTACAGAGGTGCTTACAGTTTTCCTCGTGATGTTCGGCGGCATGGATTTGGGCGTATCGATAAGGGATGCCCTCGATTTGAAGGAGATATTAAAGCATATATCCGAGATGGAGAAGGTACAGCGCGCGCAAAAGCGCATGGATGTCATTGCGGCGGTGCTTGACAACGATATGGAGAATTTTAAGGATAAGATTACAAGCAAATTGTCAGGCATGGAGAAGGGTGAATTTAAGCGTATAAAGAGTCTTCTTGAACGTAACCCGTCGGCTAAGTCCACAAGATACTCCGAGCTTTTTGACAGCTTCAAGACCACAATCAAGGAGCTCAAAAGACCGGGCAAGAATGAGGGCGCGGACAACGAGTAGATTTGTAAATATTAAGAGCCAACCGTTTTGCGGCTGGCTCTTGACATCTGAAATAATTTTATGGCTACGCATTTTTTAACATCTGCATAAAGAGGTCTAATTTTCCCTGCTGCTCAGGGCTCATATCATTTCTAAGTATGTTTATGATGGCATTGGTTTCATCCTGCGTGAAACTGATGCCTTCTTTTTTTGCCTTGTTGGATACCGCGAGCAAAAGAGGAAGCATTTCGTCCGTGCCTCTTCCTTTGGCTATGTTTGCAAAATTGTTGATGAGTGCTGCCTTTCTTGGGTCAAGTCCTTCTGTGATATGTGTTGTGTCCATGTGTAAACTCCCTTCATTATAAGTTAAATATAGATAAATTTTTGGTGCTGTGCATTATAATAAATTTTCAAATTTGCGGCACATTGCAAGCTGTTCAGGTGATAAAAGACCTGAGAGCATGTCAATGGGCGATGGCTGATATGGCTGAGCAGGCGGCTTTGGCGGCGGCTTCTTGTCGGGCTCTTTTCCACCGGGTTTACAGTCGCAAGGCGGCTTTCCGGGTGGAGGAGGTGGCGGTTTGTCGCCGGGTGGTTTTGGCGGCGGTGAACCGGGTTTTCCGGGAGGAGGTGGAGGAGGTGAACCGGGCTTACCGGGCGGCGGTGGCGGACATGGTGGTTTGTCACCGGGTGGCTTTGGCGGTGGAGGCGGAGGAGCGCATGGATTTGCCGCAAGTGCCGCCTGAATTTTCTGTGCTTTTATCATTCCGAGCATCATGTCGAGTTGCTTTCTCTCCTCCGGCGAGCAATAATTTTTTAACTCGGACAGCATATCGTCGCCGCACGGCGGTTTGAACGCGCACGCCGGAATACGATTATTATTAAAAAAATCGAGCGTCATGTTAAACTCGATAATGCGCACCATCAACCCGAACATTTTTTGCTGTGACGGCTCTAAAAACGGAATGAGTGCTTTTAGAAGCTGAGTGCTTTTTCCGATGGTGCGCTCATCAAATTCAGTTTGGATAATTGACTGGTGTTTCGGTTTTGGTGGCATTAGTGTTGTCCTTTATGTAAAATGCTTGTTATCATTAGATTATATGATTGCATGTAAAAAATATTCTTTAAAAATTAAAAAAGCAGGGGCAAATAATACCCCTGCTTTTGGTACATGCTTCCTATCAGAAGCAACCGCATCCGCCGCCACAGAATAAGAGGATGAGAATTAGCCATATGCAGCTGTTGTTGCCGCATCCGCCGCCACATCCACAGTCATCGCCGTTTCCACAGCCGAAAACATTGGAAAGACCTGTTCCGTTGCCATTACCGCAAAGACAGGAGAGAAGGATTATCCAAATGATAATATTGCAGCTGTTGCATCCTCCGTTGTTGGAACCTCCACATCCGCCGCATCCGCCATTGCATCCGCAGTTTGTTGCTGCCAAATCGCTCACTATTGTTTCCTCCAAAAACTTTATACACTTCATAATATGATTTAAGGAGGAATGTGTTACAAAAAAATAAATAATATTGAATATGGTGTTTTTTAAATGAGTAATTATGAAAAACTGCGCAGAAATAACGGATATTTGTTTGAATTAAAATTTGTGTAATATTTTAAATTTCTTCATTTATAGTGATATATAAAAATGGAGTATTCAAGATAGGGTAACCGTCTTGATTGGTTCATAAACTGCCAAATCCTCTCTTGTTTTTTCGGCAATCATATTGTATGATACAAGAAGCAAAATGTAGTACAAATAATTAGCCGTGGTTAACATGCGCAGATGGAGGACTTTATGGATAAGATTAAGATGACTACACCACTCGTCGAGATGGACGGAGATGAGATGACAAGAGTGCTTTGGAAGGAGATTAAGGAGGAGCTTTTGCTTCCTTTTATCGACCTCAACACAGAATACTATGATTTGGGTCTTGAGTACAGAAATGAGACAGATGACAAGGTTACTGTGGATGCAGCCATGGCTACCAAAAAGTATGGTGTTGCGGTTAAGTGCGCTACCATCACACCTAACGCAGCCAGAATGACGGAGTACAATCTCAAGGAGATGTGGAAGAGCCCTAACGGCACAATCCGTTCAATCCTTGATGGAACAGTATTCCGTGCACCTATCATCGTCAAGGGTGTTGAGCCGCTTGTAAAGAACTGGAAGAAGCCTATAACAATCGCAAGACATGCTT
This sequence comes from Eubacteriales bacterium, assembly GCA_050874385.1. Taxonomy (GTDB): domain Bacteria; phylum Bacillota; class Clostridia; order Lachnospirales; family Lachnospiraceae; genus CAG-882. The sequence continues at coordinate 6,287 of JBNMKO010000055.1, read as the reverse complement.
ACGGCGACGTTTACAAGGCAGTCGAGATGAAGGTTCCGGGAGCTGGAAAGGCAGAGCTTGTCTACACCGACACAGAGGGAAATGAGAAGAGAGAGCTTATACATGAGTTCAAGGGTTCAGGTGTTATACAGGGTATGCACAATGTCGATGCGTCCATTGAGAGCTTTGCGAGAAGCTGTTTTAACTACGCACTCGACACCAAGCAGGATGTATGGTTTGCCACAAAGGACACTATCTCCAAGAAATATGACCACACATTTAAGGATATTTTTGCAGAAATTTTTGAGAATGAATACAAGGAAAAATTCAAGGAGGCAGGCATAGAGTACTTCTACACACTTATTGATGATGCCGTGGCAAGAGTTATCCGCTCAGAGGGCGGTTATATCTGGGCATGTAAGAACTATGACGGCGATGTCATGAGCGACATGGTTGCGACAGCATTCGGTTCACTCTCAATGATGACATCTGTTCTTGTGTCCCCGCAGGGCTATTATGAGTACGAGGCTGCACACGGAACTGTACAGCGCCATTATTACAGATATCTCAAGGGAGAGCAGACATCAACCAACCCTATAGCGACTATATTTGCATGGACTGGAGCGTTAAGAAAGAGAGGAGAACTTGACGGAATAGATGCACTTGTCCAGTTTGCCGACAAGCTTGAGAAGGCAACAATCGACACCGTTGAGGGCGGACAGATGACGGGCGACCTCGCACTTATCACATCAATCAAGGATGCAAAGACTTTAAACAGCACAGATTTCATAAAGGCAATCCGCGCAACACTTGAGGCTATGTTGTAAAAAAGGCAGCGGTGTACGGATTATGATTAAGCTTATATTGAGTGATGTCGACGGAACTCTTCTGGCAAAAGGAGAGGGTGCGTTTGACAAGAGTGTGTTTGAAGTGGTGGATGCACTTTATGAGCGCGGAATACACTTTGCAGCGGCAAGCGGCAGAGGTTACGGAGACCTCTACAGGCTTTTTGCGCCGGTGAAAGATAAGATGAATTTTGTGTGCAGTGACGGTGCTATGACGATAGCAGACGGGAATGTGCTTGAGATTAATTCCATGGACAGGGACAAAGTTATGGCGCTTGCAAATGACATTACATACACGGAGGGGTGCGAGTTCCTTCTGTACGGGCGCGAAAAGCTCTATGTGCGTCCAAAGACGCGCGGCTATGAGAATTTTATCGTTGACAAGTATGGTGACAGCATAGTGCTTGTAGATAATATTGACAGCATAGATGATGATTTTTTGAAGCTTTCTGTGTATGCAAAAAATGGCGTTGAGCTGTGTAGCCATCATTTTGAGAAAAGATGGGCGGACACTTTCGAGCTTGTGTACAATGCCAACAACTGGATGGAATTTGTAGCCGACGGAATATGCAAGGTGTCGGGAGTTAATGCGCTGTGCAGCAAGTACGGCATCGGCATGGATGAGGTTATGGCATTTGGCGATGGCGGCAATGACATCAAGCTTTTAAAAGCTGTGGCTTACGGTTATGCCATGAACTACGCGCCGGAGACGGTGAGAGCGGCAGCAGGTTATGTCACGGATGATGTCATGGGGACTATACGCAGGCAGATACTAGGGCTGAACATATAAGATATGTGATTAAAAATGATTAAAATAACAACGTAAAATAATAACGGCGGAATAGGTTTTGATACCTGTTCCGCCGTTTTGTAATACTCCTGTAACCTTTTGTGTGGTGGTATATGTTATTATATTGTTTGACAATATTATAACAATTTTATAAGTTGTTCACACTACTATTTGTGCCGCCAATTTGCGGCAGAATGGAGGTTAATATGAGGTTTTTCAGGTGTATTTTATTTGGCGCTGCGGCGGTGATGATTTTTCAGTGCAGTGCATGTAAGGCAAATAATGGTGAAATTGGAGAAGGCACGAATTTTGAAATTACAGCGGGAGATAAAAGTTCTATGGGCGATGTTGCCGGGCAGGCTTCGGGTACATCTGGCAGCAGTGCGGGCTCATCGGGAGGTGATAGTATAGTTGCCCTTGAGCCGGAAGCGACATATTATTATTACACCGCACAGCGCGATATTTTGCTTGAACAGAACGAAAGTCTGTTTGACAATGAATGGTGTCTTGGCGCGAATGGAGTGTATTATAGTGTTTCTGTTGATTTAGAGGCTGAGGGACATCATACAAGAATTGGGTTTATAAGTTATGATGACATCAGAAAGCTCGATGATATCAACAACTTATTTATGGGGAGTTCCGAGAAAAAAGACGATAATCTGAGAGAATATGAATATTACATAAGTTCACCTGAACTTATGGGAGTGAATTACAGCAAACCTTGTGCATATAAAAATGGCGCGATGGTGTTCGCATCGGTTAAGCAGGAGGATGGCACAAACCTGTTCAAGTCGGTCTATATTGATGAAAATATGAATTTTGCTATAATAGACGATATAACGGATATGGTAAATCAGACGGATGAAGTGATTGCGGGCGAGGATTCTTCCGGGTACATGAATAAATTCTATGGATTTGAGTCGGAGAACGGTACAATATATTGCATGGGTTCTGACAGCGGCAAAAAGACGGTGCTGTGTTTTTTTGCCGACGATGGCAGGATGCTTGACAAAGTGGTGCTTGACTATTCCGTTGGGAATATTGTCTGTGACGGCAGGGAATGTGTGAGCTGGATTTACAAGACATCGGATGAGCAGATGCTTGCAAAATACAATATAAATGAAGGTGCGGACAAAATTATAAATATGCCGCTTGACAGTTCGGTGGGTTCGGCGAGGATATATAGCTGTAAAAATGAGAATATATTGTGGACACAGAAGTCGGCGTATGATTTTGACATGGAAGATAACACCGTGGAGCGTATGTTCGACTGGGATACGGCGGGTGTCAGAAATGGAATGTTTGACGATGTGTGCATTGCCGAGGATGGAACGGTTTTTGGTGCAAGTCTTACAAGGGATGGAATTTCCATATCCAGCCTGTATAAGTCGGATGTTGTCACAAGCTCAGAGAAGGTGATATTAAAGCTTGCAGTGTACAAGGGAATGAGCGATTCGTATGATGCCATTGTGAAGTTTTTTAATGCCTCGAACAGCAGATATCAGGTTGAACTTGAGGAGTATGCGGACAGCACTCAGTTTGTCACGAGCATGACCTCAAAGAACGGACCGGATATAATAAGTACAGAAATGATAGACTTGGCACAGTTTGCGGCGAGCGGATATCTGACGGATTTGTATGAGCTTATGGAAAGGGATGACAGCAGGATTAAGGCGGCGGATTTGCTTGCGAGTGTTGTGGATGCAAATACCTATAATGGAAAGTTTGTGGCGGTTCCGGTTACATTTAACCCAAGAGTGATTGTGGGAGGGGACGAGCTTAGGGACACTGAGAATTGGAATATAGATGAATTTATCAGGCTGATTGAGAAAAATGACAAGATTTTGACTAATTATATGTACACAACCGAGAATTATGTCACCGATTTGGCGCTTATATACTGGGCTGGGGAAAAAGACAGGCTTTTGGACTGGGAGAATGGACAGGCGCATTTTAATTCAGATGAATTTATCAAATTTTTGGAGGCGCTTGAAAATTATAAACCGCCTGTACAGATGAGCAATATTGCCGAGTCCGTGTACTGGCAGAATGACGAGATTTATCTGCATGAGACCTTGATATTTCCGTATTCGACACAGGAAATAAGGGCTATAATAGGTACACAAAATCCGGTGTACATTGGATATCCTACAGGGGACAAGACTACATTTGGACTTAGCTCATCGAACAGCTTTGCGATAAATGTGGCAAGCGATAATAAGGATGGAGCATGGGAATTTTTGCAGTATGTGATAAAAAATGCTGATAATCTTATATCCGGCAATGCACTCACAGCGCAGTTTCCCATATATTTGCCAAAACTAAATGCGCTTATCGATGAAGCATCTGTGAGACAATACAGTATGGATGCCGACGGGAATGTGATGACGGACAGCAACGGCAATCCGGTTGAGAAGTCAATGCTTGGCATGAAAGAGGACGGGGATGGCGGAGTATCGGTGAGCATCTATGCTCTCACTGACAAGGACAGGGAGGAATTGTGGTACATTCTGAACAATATAGGATTTGTGGAGGGCGGCTCCTCTCCGGCTTATAAGATATACATGGGGGAGATAACCGCATTTATGTCAAAAACGCAGAACGCACAGCAGACAGCGGACGCATTGCAGGACAGAATGACACTTATGCTCGAGGAGTAAAAGTAGAAAAAATTCGGGGTTGACAGGCACATTTTTTTGAAATATACTTTTCAATAAAGCGTTGACGAGAAGAGTACCGGGATAAGGTTTTTACAGAGAGAGGCATATTGGTGCGAGTGCCTTAGAATACTGTTTCGGGAAAACCACCTCCGAGCGGTCTTAATACGACCCGGCGATACCGTTATAATCACAATGAGATATTTTCGTGGACATAATTTTTGAGCATATTGTGGGTGCATTAAGCTACATGGCAATGTGCAGGCATCAATATATGAGTGAATATCGGGATGCAGATAAGTTCAATGAAAATAAATAAGGGTGGAACCGCGGATAAGTTTATTCGCCCCTTATACAGATGGAAAGCCACTGTATAGGGGGCTTTTTGTGTGTATTTGGAATAGTTGCTGATTGTGGGAGCAGCTATTCGGAAAATATAATTGCTTATAGTAAAAAGGAGATTTTAAAAATGGTAGATTTTAAAGCAGACGAGAGACTGAACACACTCAACCATTCATGCGCACATGTTATGGCACAGGCAGTAAAGCATCTTTATCCTAATGCAAAGTTCTGGGTAGGACCTGTTGTAAAGGAAGGATTTTATTATGATATCGACCTTGGAGATGTGGCTGTAAACGATGAAGTTATAGCTGCAATCGAGAAGGAAATGAAGAAAATCTGCAAGGAAGGCAAGAAGATTTTCAGAAGAGAGGTATCTAAGGCTGAGGCACTTGAGATGTTCAAGGACGATATGTACAAGCTTGACCTTATCGAAGGACTTGAGGACGGCAACATAACAGTTTATGACCAAGGCGATTTCACTGACCTGTGCCGTGGACCTCACGTTGACAACACTAAGCTTTGTAAGAATTTTAAGCTTGTAAAGTATTCAGGTGTTTATTGGAAGGGCGATGCAAACAATCACGTTATGCAGAGAATATACGGCGTATGTTTCCCTACACCGGAGGAGCTTGAGGACCACTTAAAGTTACTCGAGGAGGCTAAGGAGCGCGACCACAGAAAGATTGGCAAGGAGATGGAAATCTTTATGACTGATGACCTCATCGGACGTGGACTTCCAATGTTTTTGCCAAAGGGCTACACAGTATGGCAGGAGCTTGAGAACTACATCAAGGCTAAGGAGAGAAAGCTTGGCTATCTCCACGTTATGACACCTTGCGTTGGCACTGTAAATCTTTACAAGACATCGGGTCACTGGGACCACTACAAGGAGAACATGTTCCCGGCTATGGAAGTTGAGGGAGAGTCATTCGTTTTAAGACCTATGAACTGCCCTCACCACATGATGATTTACGCTAACAAAATGCACTCCTACAAGGATTTGCCTATCAGAATTGGCGAGATTGCACATGATTTCAGATTTGAGGCGAGCGGTACTTTAAAGGGAATTGAGAGAGGCAGACATTTCTGCCAGAATGATGCACATCTTTTTGTTACACCTGAGCAGATTGAGGCAGAGTTCTCTAAGGTGGTTGACCTTATATTTGACACATACAAGGATTTTGGAATTACAGATTACAGATGTGTTCTTTCACTCAGAGACCCGGAGGACAAGGTTAAGTACCACGATGACGACGAGATGTGGAACAACGCCGAGAATGCTCTCAGAAAGGTATTAAACGACCTCGGAATCGAGTACACAGAGGAGATTGGCGAGGCAGCATTCTACGGCCCTAAGCTCGATGTAAATGTTAAGCCGGCTATCGGCAATGAGTACACACTTTCAACATGCCAGCTTGATTTCTGTCTTCCGGCTAAGTTCAACCTGACTTACGTTGACAAGGACGGTCAGAAAAAGACTCCTGTTGTTCTCCACAGAGCAATCCTTGGCTCACTTGACAGATTTATGGCTTACATTCTTGAGGAGACAAAGGGCAACCTTCCGTTATGGCTTGCACCTGTACAGGCTGTAATTCTTCCTGTAAAGAATGAGGACGAGGAGCTCAACGCATACTCACATGAGCTTTACAATTACCTTGCTGACAACGGTATAAG
>JBNMKO010000054.1:0-22333 GCA_050874385.1 Eubacteriales bacterium | reverse complement strand
TTGCGTATGTAAATACCTGTGAAAAGCAGATAATATCCTGCACTCCCGATTTTTTTGCGAATATCTCCAATGACTCTTCTATATTTCTGTTTATGGATAGCTGTGCCTTTATATATTTAAAAAAATCTGCCATCTTTGATTTTTTGCCCAGCATGATTTCCATCTCATTTCCTGCCTGAATAAAAGCATTTTCCAACGAGTACCCCGCCCTAAGTGCAACCGACACGGCGTTCATGCCCTCCTTAAACTCCTCAAGCAGCTTCTGTCTTTCCCTTTTTATCCTCCTGTCCACTCTTATGTTTACATAAAACGGTATAAACGCTGCCACCGGAAATGCCCCAAACACGGAATTATAAAATACAAAACCCATACACAGCGCTCCTGCCACACCCTCAAGAATGTAACACCACTTCATAATCAATGAATTATCCACCACCAGCCGACAGGAGCTTTTCTTTGTGGACAAGCTCCCTTCCCGTCCGCCTAAGTTCCCCGACAACCCTGCCACTCTCATCCGATACCACCTTCTCATATTTATAAATTGAACCAAGCTCTATACTGCACCTTCCATCGGTTGTATTTATGCCCACTATCTCCGAAATGTCCACGACCTTGCGGCTCCCGTCCCTGAACCTCTCAAGATGGACAACAATGTCAACTCCCGCCGCAATCTGATTTCTTATCGCCTCAACGGGCATATCAACCGCCATGAGAACCATTGTCTCAAGTCTTAACATCAGCTCCCTTGCGCCGTTGGCATGACCTGTGGAAAGCGAGCCGTCATGCCCTGTTCCCATCGCCTGCAGCATATCGAGCGCCTCTCCGCCTCTTACTTCGCCCACAATAATTCTGCTCGGTCTCATTCTAAGGCTTGCCCTTATCATGTCCCTTATTGTGACGGCATTTTTTCCCTCCATATTGGCGCTCCTAGCCTCAAGCCTGACAAGATTTTCAACGCCCATAAGCTTTAACTCTGCCGAATCTTCTATTGTAATTATTCTTTCATCCTTGGGAATATAATCCGATAGTGCATTTAGAAATGTGGTTTTCCCGGAACCCGTTCCACCCGAAATAAATATATTGTACCTGGCCCTGACAAGATTTTTTAGAAACTCCGCCGCCTCGCTTGTTATCGCCCCAAGCTCTATAAGCCTGTCCATTGTAAGCGGATTGTCGTAGAATTTACGGATAGTGACCGCCGGGCCTTCTATCGCGATTGGGTTCATAACAATATTGACTCTTGAGCCGTCCTCAAGTCGTGTATCTATGATTGGATTTGACTCATTTACTATTTTATTAGACTTTGCTGCTATTCTCTGCACAATGTCGAGAAGCTTCTCACGGGACTCAAACTGCTTGTCATACCTCTCAATCCTCCCGCCACGCTCTATAAATATATCCTTGTAGCCGTTAATCATAATCTCCGTGACAGTGTCATCGTCTATAATGCCCTGTATTATATCGAGCCGTTTTATCGAATTAAAAATGTCACTCCTAAGCTCAAGCTTCTCCTCCACACTCAAAGACCTGTACTGTGCCTCAAGCATTACATCGTCTATAAGGTTATAAAGTTCATCGTTTTCTATTCCTCCCATGCTCTCCACGCTGTTACACACACGCTCTTTTATCTTGTCGGCTTTCTCACACATCAATATCCATCACCGCCTTCGCAAGACTGCTTCCCTTGATATACGGAAAGTTTAACTTGCCATCCCTGTATAACTCGCCATCGTGTGCAAGCTCAACCTTTATCAGCTTTTCCATGGTACTCTCATACCCGGACATATACATATACTTTTCAAACTCCTCCTGCTTTCTTTTTTGATGCTCAAAGCCCGGCTCAGGTGATAAAATTATGTCAGCCTGATTTAAAAGCACCCAAGGCTCCTTTATAAGGCTTCCCATGTCGACCACCACAAGCTCATACTCGCCGATGTCGGCAAGCTTATCTATAAATCCCATCAATATATCAGCGTCCATCCGCGCTATATCCTTGGCGCACAAAGTCGGCGGTATGTAGTCAAAATCCCACTCATTTCCTATCACGGACAAAAGTTTCGCACCACCCGATGCCCCCATTGTCTGGTAATAGTACAGCGCATCTGACAACGTCCCACAGTCAGGCGGGACATCCATAGCTGAAAATTCCTCAAAACTTATGTACAATGTCCTCTTATCCTTCCCTTTTAAATGTGCGAGTGCCATGGCAAGTGTAGTCTTTCCGCAGCATCCATTCGGAGAATATACGCACACAATTTTCGCCCTCTCCATATCCCTGCCCCTGCACTCCGATGCAATCTGACCGCTATACAGATAGAGCACATCGCGTATTATGCTGTCGCTTGCCTGAAACTTGGCAACACAGGCATCCTTCCCGCCCTCCATAAGCATGGGCTGCTCGCAGAGTCTTATTATCTGACCCGCCGGTGTGTTCTTCACATCGTCGTACATGCTCTCGTCCACCAAAAGAAGCTCAACCTGATTTGCCACCGAGCAGCTCATAAACTCATCTATTTTTGAAAATGCCTGCACAATAAAAGGAAATACATGCTTTCTGTTAATACAGGCGCACATACGGACTGCAAACTTCTCGTCCGAATCTAAAATACAACATACTTTCTCCACTTGCTTCCTCCCGGAAACAAACACACCATATATTTTCCTTACGGCCCCCACCGCTTAATCTGGAAATACATCGGAGATATTCCGACATCTGAGAATTTATAAAAAACAATTTAGAACTTTTATATTTTGGACTATAACATCACGCATCCATAATGTCAATACAAATAATCATTCTTTAAAATATAGCTTTTGAAAACTTATACAGACGGCGAATTATGGCTGATATATGTTGGTATAAATTCTGCCGGCAGCGGATATAATTTATACAAGAGAACTAAGTATGGAAAAATATGGAAAGGAAAATTTTAATGCTGAAAAATAAAAAGGAGAAAAAACCAGAACGACTTCTAAGCTATGACGAAAAATATCTTATAGCCGAGCTGACGCAGAGCAAAAATGCCCTCGATGCAGCCTACTCCTGCTTTGAAAACGCCACAGACCCGGACATCATAGACAGCTGCATCTATCAGGTCAACTCAGCCCAAATTCGCTACAAATTCTTGCTGGAAAAGGCAAAGGCGGCAAATCTAACTATTGCCATACCTTTGAATGTACTTATATGAAGAAAAATATGACAATCTAAAAGGAGCCGAAAGAGACAACCTTGGTCGCTCTTTGGCTCCAAATATGCGCCTTAAAAGAACATACGTTCTCGAAGCGTATTTTCTAGGCTCTGTATCCTCTGTTAAAATCTGACACACTCGCATAGCTGTCGTTGAGTGAATTTCTTGAATATGTGAGCCCCGTGTACACCTGCTGCACATTGCTCATAAGAGGCTTGGAGTTGTCCTGCCTGCTGACCTCCAAAAATCCTAAATGCAGTTTTTCAAGCATTCCCTTAACCTTTATTAAATCCTCTGTTTTCAGCGTAATATCCGCCTTTACCATAACATTGTTCATATATGTGTACAGCGAGAGCAGATTTTTCGATACCGGATATTTTAAATCGAGCACTGATGCAAGCTCATTGACAAACGACTTTGCCTTCTTTATATCATGCCTGAACTCTTCTGCGTCACCGTCTGCAAGTGCCTTTATTCCATCATCAATATATTTTATAGCCACCTCATACATTATCACGATAAGCTCACTTCTTGAAGCCTGCGATATTCTCATGGCATATTCATTTATCTCTGACTTAGTCAACTTTTAACCTCCCAAAGACTTACTGAAGAAGCTGTAAAACAGACTGTGGACGCTCATTTGCCTGTGCAAGCATTGATGTGGCAACCTGAGTTATAACATTCTGCTGGGTGTACTCGGTCATCTCCTCCGCCATATCAGAATCCTCAATTCCGGAAACCGCTGAGGTTATATTCTCATTGTACTCCGCAAGATGAGTGACAACACCGTCAAGTCTGTTCTGGTATGCACCGAGAGTAGAGCGCACTGATGACACCTTATTTATGGCTTCCTCAATTCTGTTTATTGCATCGTCAGCTCCCGCCTCCGTACATACATTGAGATTGTCAAGTCCGAGTGTGTGGGCACTGACTGCCGGTATATCAACCTCAAGCACCTGCCCCTCATTAGCTCCAAGCTGGATTGTCATTGTACCCATGCTTGTAACCTTCTGTGTCACGTCAAGTGTTGTCTGTCCGCTGTCGGCAAGCACAGTCGGTCCAATCTCAACTGTCATCTCAAATCCGCCTAAATCCTTGACTGTTATGTATTTTCCATTGGATGTCATAACCGCAGAATTGTTAAAGCCTGCACCAAGTGTAGCCTGTGTATCTGTTCCCGACTGCACATTTGTTATTGAAATCATATTTGCAAGCGAATCCGGTATCTTAAACTCAATATTCTGTGCTATGCCATAATCGTATGTCGTGATAAGACCTGTAGCTGTGTCATAGTGAAGATTTGCGGCATCACACAGACTGTCAAACTTTGACATTATATCGTTTTGTGTATCGCCCGGCTCTATCTTCATAGATGCTCCGTTAATCTCAATGCTTGCCTCCTCTGTAATTGTTCCCGGAGTGAAAGCGATTGTCGCGGATGCCGGTGTAGGGTCTGCGGTAATCTGCAATGTGTAGTCGCCCTCCTTTACGGCAGCGCTTATATAAAATGTTGAAACATCGTCCGTATCGGAATAGCATCTTCTTCCAAGTGTTCCATCTAAAAGAGGCATTGTGTTAAATTCTGTTGAAGCCGAAATTCTGTCCACCTCATCTATAAGACCATCAATCTCCGTCTGTATTGCCTGTCTCTCGGCGAGGCTGTTAAGACCGTTTGCAGCCTGAACTGAAAGCTCATTAATTCTCTGAAGAAGATTTGTCGTCTCACTCAGAGCACTCTCTGCGGTCTGAACAACAGATATTCCATCGGATGAATTTTTACTTGCGCGGTCAAGCGCCTTTATCTGTGTATGCAGCTTGTTTGCGATGGCAAGTCCTGCCGCATCATCCTCAGCCGAGTTGATTTTAAGGCCTGACGATAATCTCTCAAGTGCTTTATTAAGTGATGTCTGTGAAGAAGACAGATTTGTATTAGCAATAAGTGCTGAAACATTACAATTAACTCTCATTTTTATTATATTCCTTCCTGCATATAACCTGAGCGCTCCTCGCCAGCCATTATACGCACTTTATTCACGAAATCCTTTTCATGTTGAATTTATCGGAATTTTTCCACAAATACTTTAGCCGCGGCAAACAACTTTCTTGTCTCTACGTTTCCCGCAACTCCGTTTTTTGCCCCTCCGAACTGATTTGTCCTGACAGTCGACAGCTTTACCTTTGAAAAACCAAGCTGTGTAAGGCCTTCCTCAACCTGCTCAAGTGTATCAAGACAATCTGACTGTGACAGAACATAGGCATTTATTTCATCGTCCTGAACCTTTGCGTTTATGCTTATATGCTCCCCGTTCTCATCCTCCATGTCTACAGTGAAACTTCCTGCATTCTCGGAATTTTCCACAACGGAAAGCTTTATCGCGCGTGTTCCCGTCTCATTGTCATACGGCACATAAAATGTATTATTGCCCGCAAGTGACTCCATAAATGTCATACCTTTTGACAACTGCCTCAAAAGCCCTATATCCGGCAGTTCTCCGTTATCTCCCGCTGTGTTCATCGCCTCTTTAAGCTTATCAGAAAGTTCATTGTAGCTGTCAAGAAGTCCCCTCTTGCTGTCCATGTTCTGTATAAAACGTTCCACATCGGCATCCACATCCGACTTTTTAAGCTCCTTGAAAAAATAAGCGTTATCGGCGTATAGCGAACCTGCTGCCGCAAGATTGTCAATCGTGTGCGGAAGATTATTTTCCGTCACCAACTCTGCAGCCTGCTTAGGAAGATTTGAAAGCTCGGATAAGAGCTCCTTGTAATAGCTAAGCTTTGAATTTAACTGCTCCGCCCTCTGTGTGTACTGCGTTCCGTCCTCGGACGCGCTCGCCTCCATTCCGGCGGATTTTCCTATCATATATGATGTTACAAGATTTCCTATCGTGGCATCCATATCCTGATTTACAAGCTGGCCTGCCGCTTTTCCATTGTCCTTGGTGAGCTTGTTGATTATGGTGTACAAAGCCATGTACTGTTCTCTGTCTTCCTGTGAGATTGTGCCCTTTTTGTCCTGATTATACAGATACTCGGAGAACTTCTGTGTGCTGACCTCATCCTTTTGCTGTCTTCTATCCTCAACCTCCTTTGACAAATCAGATATATTCATGTTCATTATATCTGTTCCGCCGCGAAGCATATCAAGCGCAATATCCGGTGTCATCCTGTCAAAAAGATTATTTACGGCAGCATCAACTTCTTTTACCTTCTCAATGCGCTCCTCGGTAATCTCCATGCTGTTGTATGCAAGTATCCTTACCGCCCTGCGGTTTTCCTCGTTGTCATCAAGATTTAGTCCCTTTAGCACATTTTCTGTACCTGCCGCCACAGCATTGCTTATTTTGTCCCCAAGGTCAGGTCTTATCTGTGTGCCCATGGTCTCATACGCCTGTCCTGCATCCTTATACTGCTTTTCAAGTTTCATAGCGGATTTCTCAATATCCGCAAGAGCAACATCTTCGCCGTCCTGACCATCGCCGTAGAGCGCATCACCTATGGCTGCACACGGCGCACCCTTTAACGAGCCAAGGTCATACATAAATTTTTTGTAGTCCGTGTTGTTATTTTCACTTACATTTTTTGTTGAAGCGTCAAGCCCGCTATCGCCCTCGCTGTCATTTTGGTACTGCGCCTGGGACGGCTCAAGCTTTCTTAACTCCTCAACCAGCCTTGAAAGCTCCTGTGTGTTTACGTCTATGCCGTTCTTCTCCAAAATGTAAGCCGACTCAAATGTCATTTTCAGTCTCAACTCCTCAAGACATCTGAGCGTATGTATGCCATTCTCATTTAATATGACATCCGACGGAATATTGTAATAGTCAAGAGGATTGAGAATTGATGCGCCCTCTGATACCTGCACATTCTCCTCTGCCTGCAAAAGACCAGAAAGGTTATTGTCATAACCGTCTCCCTGCAAAAATTCGAGCAACGCTCCCGTTGTCACATTCTCAAGCGTGTCAACCGCCTGCGCCGCTTTCTTCCATGTAACAGGCTCATCCGACAGATTGACATCCATAGCACTGTCGCCGTCAACCATCGTGGCCGCAGCCTTATCCGCAATCAGCTCGTCAAACGGATTGACCTGACCGTCCTCCCCGGTATAGCTTCCCATGCCGTCTATAAGCTCTTTTGCCTCTGTAATCTGTCTATAAATTTCAAGCGAATTGTCATTTATTGGCGTTCCCGCCTCGACAAGCGACCTCATATCTCCGAGAGTTTCTTCTGTAGGCTCTATTCCTGCCTTGTCAAGCATACCCTCTATCTGAGGTCGTATTCCGTCCCACTGCTCATCAGTGAGTGTACCGTCCGCCTGCCCGCTTCCCGACGCATATTCCGCCTTGTAAAGATTTTCCACGGTTGGCTCAAGATTATTGTTCATAAGGTAGCTTTTTGTCCTGATATCAGGGGATTTAAGCTCGTGTGCCGTATCGACAGCTTTTTTTACCTCATCTATATTGTCGTCTGTCATAGGCAGATTGTACTTGTCAAGCACCTTTGATATAAGCCCTGTGCTTCCCTCGCCGTACACACTCTTTATATCCGCCTCGTCGATATCGCCCGTGTATACATGCTCATTTCCCGCTGCAGCAAGCTTAATTCTTATCTGCTCACCAACTGTGACAAGCTTATCGGAGTCTATGTCGTTGACATCCACGCCGTCCTCGTCTATAGCCACAAGCTCGCCTGTGTCCATCTTATTGCATATTGCAGCCATATTGTCCAAAAGTGCCTGCGCCTCGTCCGTAACCTCATCGACACTTTTGGCCTGATTTACCGCCAACTCCTCACTCGCATAATTGCTCTTTCCTAAAAGCTCCATGCTGTTGTCCGTCTTTGTAAAAGATACAGCCTGTGTGAGTGCCACACCCGACACGCTTCCCTTCATAACAGCAGCCTGCTTTTGCTGCTCCTCATATATTGAGGCTGCCCTTCTCTGCTCATTGTACGCTTCTATTTTCATGAATTACCTCCAAAAATAAAAAATGCAGGGAATGAACCTCCCTGCATTCCTTATCTTATTTATCGGCAGAATTATCTGCGTTTCTTAGCCCTTCTGCTCTGCTTTGTCTGTTTTGTCGGCTTAGACTGCTTTGGCGGCTGCTTTGCTGTCTGCTTGGAGAACTTAAATACCGCCGTTCCGTATGCCGGAAGCGGATATTTTATAGCGTATGGCTGTCCGTCACACTCGGAATGAACAGCCGTAAATATCTGCTGTCCCTTCATCTCATTGTCGAGAATGAGTGTGTACTTGCCGCCCTGCGGAACTCCAACCATATAGTCAGGTCTTTCAACAGGTGTGAAGTTACATACGAACAAAAGATTGTCCCTTCCATCCTCCGAACATCTCACAAAACTGAATATGCTTCTGTCACCGTCGTTGGCGTTAATCCAGAAAAATCCTTCCGGATACTGGTCAAGCGCATAGCATGCCGGATAACTGCGATAGATATGTAAAAGTGCCTTAAAGTATGCCCATACTCCCTTGTGTGCAGGCTCATTTAAAAGATGCCAGTCAAGTGAGCGGGCCTCACTCCACTCTGCCCACTGTGCAAAATCCTGACCCATGAAAAGAAGCTTCTTTCCCGGATGACCAATCATAAATGTGTAGGCAACCTTTAAGTTTGCAAACTTGTCCTCGTACTCACCCGGCATTTTGCCAAGCATCGAGCACTTTAAGTGAACAACCTCGTCATGGGACAGCACAAGAATAAACTTTTCACTGTAGGCGTAGGTCATGCCAAATGTCATCTTATTGTGATTATATTTTCTAAAATAAGGGTCAAGCTTCACATACTCAAGGAAGTCGTGCATCCATCCCATGTTCCACTTAAATGTAAATCCAAGACCTCCATCGTCGGCAGGCTTTGTTATATCCGGCCATGAAGTTGACTCCTCAGCGATAACCATCGCCCTCGGATTTCTCTTGTTCATAATGCTGTTGAGGTGCTTGAAAAATTCCATCGCCTCAAGATTTCCGTTTCCGCCGTACTGGTTAGGAACCCAGTTGCCCGGTGTCTTGCCGTAGTCGAGATAGAGCATTGATGCCACAGCGTCGACCCTAAGACCATCAATATGGAACTTCTCAACCCAGAAAAGTGCATTGGCGATAAGGAAGTTGGAAACTTCTTTTCTGCCATAATCAAATATCTTCGTGCCCCACTCAGGATGCTCACCCTTTCTAGGGTCAGCGTACTCATACTCACAGCATCCGTCAAACTCGGCAAGACCATGTGCATCCTTAGGGAAATGAGCCGGAACCCAGTCAAGTATAACTCCAATTCCCATCTTGTGGAACTTGTTGATAAAATACATAAAGTCCTCAGGTGTTCCGTATCTCGATGTAGGCGCATAGTAGCCTGTCACCTGATAGCCCCATGAGCCATCAAAAGGATGCTCCGCAATTCCCATAAGCTCAACATGTGTATAGCCCATATCCTTGACATAGCTTGACAACTGGTCGGCAAGCTCCCTGTAGTTTAAAAAGCCGTCCTCCGTCCCGTCATCCTTCTTCTTCCATGACCCCGGGTGAACCTCATATATCGCTATAGGCTGCTTATCATGTACGAGCTTGTTCTGCTCAGATATCCATGCCGAATCCTCCCACTTAAAGCCGTCAATATTTGTCACAATAGATGCCGTCTCAGGTCTCATCTGACAATAGTTGCCATACGGGTCTGACTTGTAGAGCTTTCTTCCGTCCCTTGCCGTTATGAGATACTTGTACATGCTGCCAAGCTTCGCCTTGTCCGTGAACAGCTCGAAAATTCCCGACTCGCCAAGTCTTGTCATCTCATAGCCTTCACCGTTCCATCCGTTAAAATCACCGATTACCTGAACACACTCAGCCGCAGGTGCCCATACGGCAAAGTACACACCTCTCACCCCGTCGCGCTCCGCTTCATGCGCTCCCATCTTCTCATAAATCTCATAGTGTGTTCCCTTGCCAAATACATATCTGTCGGCTTCCGTCAAAAATACCTTTGTGCGCTCCATATATATCCTCCACGTTATTTATTATAATTTTGGCGGATTTAAAATCCTGCCTTTTCATATACTGGTGCCAATGAAAAAAATTTGTCCCCGGCATCATATATATTAAAAAAATATTAATAACAGTATAACATTTTTATGACCAAATGTCACGTTTTTTGACACTATATGTCGTACAATTTCTACATATTTGCACTTGCCAATATTCACATATCTTTTTATAATATGAAACAAAGGTCTGAAAGCTGAAATTGACTGCACTTTAGTGTCAATCGGATGTTCAAAGTCCGTTCCACTATCTGCTCATAAAACTGTCTGCTTAAAGTACCATTACAAAAAATTTATCTTGGGAGGCTATCATGATTTTCAAACTCATAGATATGCAGTATATAAACGTAGTCACGTTTATAAGTCTTATAGCGGCATTTTTAGCCACTTGTATCGTAATAAAATCCTGTCAGGGCATGCTTCCGCGCGACCAGGGGCGCGCCTTTGCCATCAACGGCAAGATTTCACAGGGAAAGCCAAGGGGAGCCGGAATACTATTCATACTCGTGTTCTCGCTGTTCTCACTTGTATTTGTCCCATATTCAAACGAATTTTTGATTTACATAATACTAGTCATCGCGTCGATGATGAGCGGCTACCTTGACGACAGTTCCAAGTCCCCTTGGGGCGAATACAAAAAAGGTCTTATAGACCTCATAATCGCACTCGCAGCCGCATTTACATACGTCAACTACAACGGCACAACAATCAACTGGGGATATTCGGATGCGGGAATAACAATACCAGTATGGCTTTTTATAATCCTCGCCGTAATACTTATATGGGTTTCGATAAATGTGACTAACTGTACCGACGGTGTTGACGGATTATCGGGAACTCTCTCACTCATAACCCTCGGCACAATGTACGGAATATGCCGCATAAAGGAAACCGACAGCGCATTCATGCACATGATACTTTTATTTGCCGTATGTGTGCTCGCCTACCTGTGGTTTAACGCATCGCCTAGCCGCCTTTTAATGGGAGATGCCGGCTCCCGCGCAATCGGATTTTTCATCGCAATATGCGCCCTGAAGACGGGAAGCCCGCTTCTCTACATTCCGGCTGCCATAGTAATCATAATAGACGGCGGACTTGGGCTTGTGAAGGTATTTTTGCTCCGCTTCCTCAAAATAAAGATACTCACCAACACGCGGACACCGCTCCACGACCACGCGCGCAAGAACAAGAACTGGTCTGACACACAGGTTGTGTTCAGATTTGCCATATTGCAGCTTATCGTGTCGCTGGCACTTTTATTCGCATAATTAGTAACTACACAGCCAAGCTGTAAAATGAAAGGAGAATTTACATGATAAGATTTAACAACGACTACAATCACGGCGCACATCCCTCTATCCTGAAGGCGCTCTCCGACACCAACGGTACAAGCTACGGTGGATATGGTGAGGATGACTGGTGCGACAAGGCTTCATTTATCATCAGAAATCTTATTGACCGCCCCGACGCGGAGGTAAAGTTCTTCCCCGGAGCTACGCAGGCTAACTTTATAGTAATCGACGCGGCTCTAAGCCCCGTGCAGAGCGTTATCGCCGCCGACACCGGACATATCAACTGCCATGAGGCGGCATCCATTGAGAACACGGGACACAAGATTTTGCAGCTCCCAAACACGGACGGCAAGATTAGTGCAGCACAGATTAAGGAATGTGCCGCTGCCTACTACGATGCGGACGAGCCTGAATACCTGACCGAGCCTAAGATGGTATACATTTCCTTCCCAACCGAGCAGGGAACTCTCTACTCACTCGATGAGCTGACCGCAATACATGATGTATGTGAAAAATATAACATGTACCTCTTTGTGGACGGTGCTCGAATGGGCTACGGACTCGGCTCAGAAAAAAATGACATCACACTGAACGATTTTGCGGAGCTCGCCGACGTGTTCTACATCGGCGGAACCAAGTGCGGAACACTCTTTGGCGAGGCAGTCATAATCACAGCCACCGCCTTAAAACGCCGCTTCAAGGCATACATGAAGCAAAACGGCGCTGTACTTGCCAAGGGATGGCTTTTAGGACTACAGTTTGCCACCCTCCTCGAAAACGGCGAGTACTTCTCAATCACCAAGCGCGCCGACGAGTTTGCGATGCAGATTAAAAAGGCATTCACCGACAAGAATATTCCACTCTGGGTTGACAGCTATACCAACCAGCAGTTTGTCATCTTAAACGATGAGCAGAAGGACAAGCTCTCCGAAAAATATATATTTGAGATACAGGAGAAGCTGAAAAACGGCACCGTGGTGCGCTTTTGCACAAGCTGGGCTACCACGCAGGCGGAAGTTGACGGGCTCATATCCGACATTATGAAATTATAGTTAACGGTCAAATAGAATAAAAAGGAATACCACATTTGAAACAATATGGTATTCCTTTTATTTATTCTGCGATGTCACAGCTATATGCTATAACCTTTCCACCACCAAAAATTCCTATATAACTGCTTCCGAAAAATTTTCCCGTAGAACCAATCATATAGTATGTTCCCACATCCTTGACATCCTCGCCTAACAGCGATGTCAATATTATAACATGGTCATATCCCGAATATTTTCCAGTTGTATCGTATGGAGTATTATCCTCTATAAACAGTATATTCCCCGGCTTTTCACCCGAAAAAAGCTCCTGCTCATCATACCAGCCGTCATTATCTATCACAATCCACAATGTATCTTTATTGTTTTTGACCAGCCCCTTCATATCTTCTGCTCTGCCATCCACCGTGCAGTGATAGTAGCTTACATAATCCCTCGAAGCTATCTTTTCTACATTCACATTTTTTTTCGTTGAAGAAATAAAATTGGACAGGTTTCTCTGCGTGATAAATTCCGATACCTCCGTTCCTGATTGAACCAGTATAAACTCATCCACCCCGTCAAAAGTTCCCTCTTTAACCGTCCCGTTTGCACTTACAGGAATAACCCTCGATGGAATAATATAATCCTCCATGGATGCGTCGAGCTGCCATGAGTTATCCCATCCAATCACCCATGGAATATCCTTATAGCTTTCAAGCACCTGTGTCACCCCGTCAAACTGCTTTGCATCCGCATAGTAGTCCACACCATATCCGGTTAACAAAAGCGCTATATTTGACATTATTACCAAAAGCCCTGATGCCGAGTATATAAATATCTCTTTTAAATCATTCTTAACAACTATTGTATTAATTATTCCAAGTATACATATGACATAGAGCATTGCCACCAGCATCATATCGGCATAATAATATCTTGTAGATGAAAGATAATCCGGAGTGAGCACATTTACTATAAATGCGTACATCAAAGCCACTCCTGCCAGCTCTATAACAAACTCTCTCAGCAAAGATTTTTTTTCTTTTCTGATAAAATACAATAATGCCACAGCCAATAAAGGCAGAATAACCATAAATACCTTTTCTGCCCTCTGGAAAACCGAATGCATCACCAATTCATATCCTGAATATATTTTTCCCAGATTTGACAAAAAATTCTTTGCATTGCTTATAATTCCGGCAGAATGTGTGCTTGAACTGAGCGCCTCATACCAAAACCCCCACACCTTGTTGATAATAAGAGCAGATACGATAATGACCGCTGTGTATTTTAGTATACCCTTAAAATTTCTATCCTTTATATCATATATGATTTCAAAGGCAAAAAATAAACACACAAAGAAAATAAAATAGTACTGGGTCAAAAAACCGCCAACAATCGAGATACATAGAACAGCATAATTTAATATTGAATTTTTCTGCCTTATCAACAAGTTCGCATATGCCAGCAATGCCGTAAATAAAGTATAAATCATGTACATTCTTATAAGCATCGCATCAGAAATCATGCACTGCGTCAGCATGACCCCGATTGTGCCAAGCGAAGAAATCACATAATTATTAAACAATCTTTTAAGAATTAAAAATATTATGACTGCCGTTCCAATATAACCGATAAAATTTACCGCAAGCCCCGTCCATACTGACATTTTGTTCCCTGCAAACTTGGACGATATATACATTAAAATGTAATAGAAAGGTGGATGAACCATATCTATTTTCACATTTTCAATCAACTGTTCGTAACTGTCACCATCATCGTGAGTCATCGCATTGTTAAAATCCGCACCGCTCATCCAGCTGTTAATCTGATATGGAGTCAGTCCGCGCGAATTTACAATATTGTATGTGTATATCTCATCACAGAATGTAATTCTTTTTCCATTCCCGTACAAAAAAAAGAATACTGTTATCACTATCATTGCAAGCGTAAATGCCGCGATATATTTTAATTTGTCAGGACTGTACTTTTTATTTTCCATGCAAATTTTCTCCTCAGTCAAAGCAGTGCATTATAGATGTCCCTCTTTGACACGCCCCTGTCCTTCGCAACAAGCTTCATAGCTTCCTTCTTGTCCATCCCCTGTGCAAGGTACATGTTGTAATGCTCCTCAATGCTCATATCGTCCCAAGCCGCGCGCTTCTCCTCAATAAGCTCATCCTTACTCTTTCCCTCAATCACAAGAACATACTCGCCCTTTGGCTCGTTCTCGGTGTAGTAGGAGAGCGCACCGGAAATGGTATCGCGGTACACGGTCTCGTGGCGTTTCGTGAGCTCCTTGCAGACCGCAATTTTCCTCATTCCGCCAAGTGTGCTCTCAAGCTCCACAAGCGTCCTTATAAGCCTGTGAGGTGCTTCATATATTATAATCGTCCTCTGCTCCGTCTTTAACTGCTCTAGCACATCCGCCTTCTCCTTCTTGTCAGACGGCAAAAACGCCTCAAAACAGAAGCGTCTTGTCGGCAGTCCCGACATTATAAGCGCATTTATGCAGGCTGCTGCCCCCGGTACAGGTGTAACCTTAATGCCCGCCTCCACGCACTGCCTCACAAGCTCCTCTCCCGGGTCGGATATGCCCGGAGTCCCCGCGTCCGTGATTAGCGCAACCGTCTCACCGCGAAGCATCTTATCCACGAGCACCCTAGCCTTCTCCACCTTGTTAAACTCATGGTAGCTCGTCATAGGTGTCTTTATCTCAAAATGATTTAGAAGCTTAATGCTGTTTCTCGTGTCCTCCGCCGCGATAACATCCGCTTCCTTCAAAATTCGTATACAACGGAAAGTCATATCCTCAAGGTTGCCTATCGGTGTCGCGCAAAGATAGAGCTCCCCCATTCCATTCTCATTCATATAAATCGTGTACCTCCTTGGTGTATACTCCCTGACTCTCGTATATCACAAGCGGCTTCTCTACCTTTAGCATCGGCTTTGCCCCCTTAATCGACTCGATGAGCACCATGTTGGCTTCCTTGTCGATAAACGGGTACACAAGCCTCATTCGCTTAGGCTCCATGCCATACTTTTTTATCACGCCGAATATCTCATCTAACCTCTGCGGTCTGTGCACCATGTAAAAACGTCCGCCCGACTTTAAAAGCCCTGATGCCGCGCTCACAACGTCCTCGAGCGTGCACAAAAGCTCATGCCTTGCAATAGCCTTGTGGCTCTCAGGGTTGGTAAGACCGTGGTTCTGCGTCATGTACGGCGGATTGCTCGTCACAACGTCAAAAGAGCCCTTCCTAAAAATTGAACAAGCCTCCTTGATATCCCCCTGCACAATCTCCACGCAGTCGCCAATACCGTTGTACTCCACACTGCGCCTTGCCATATCCACATTTATATCCTGTATTTCAAGTCCCGTAAAATGAGCGCCCTTCGTCTTTGCCTTCAACAAAATAGGGATAACACCATTGCCACAGCCTAAGTCAATCATGTTTTCCCCATCCTTTATCGAACAAAAAGCCGTCAAAAGCACCGCATCCATGCCAAAGCAGAATACGGTTGAATTTTGAATAAGCTTGTATCCGTCCCTCTGTAAATCGTCAAGCCGCTCATTAGCTTTAAGATTAATTGTCATCTAATTTAGATTTTCCTTCCTTGCGCTCTAACGCCTCAAGTGCCTTGAGTTCGTCGTCATTAATAGCGTTATTGTCTCTTCTTCTCTTTGGCTTAAACTTCAAGTCCTCAACCTTGTACTCGCGGATTTCCTTCTCATCGTTGTCAAGTGTCACGATAACCTTCACAAGCTGGCGCAGAACATTCACGCTTGAGACCTCGCCCTTTAATTTATCCGAGGTGGTCACAAAATCCCCGACATTAGGAAGCTTGCTGTTAAGCTCCTCATAGGTCTCCTCCTCATTCTTTAGACAGCACATAAGCCTGCCGCACACACCCGATATCTTGGTCGGATTGAGTGAAAGGCTCTGCTCCTTAGCCATCTTAATCGACACCGGAACGAACTCCGAGAGGTAAGTGCTGCAACACAGTGGTCTGCCGCATATGCCTATTCCTCCGAGTATCTTAGTCTCGTCTCTCACACCAATCTGTCTAAGCTCTATTCTTGTCTTAAACACGGATGCCAAATCCTTTACAAGCTCTCTAAAGTCAATTCTCCCATCCGCAGTAAAATAAAACAGCACCTTATTATTGTCAAAAGTGTACTCCGCATCGATAAGCTTCATCTCAAGACCATGCTTTTTAATCTTCTCAAGACAAATCTTAAACGCATCCTTCTCCTTAGCCTTATTGTTAAGCTCCTGCTCGTCATCCTTAGGAGTAGCCACCCTGATAACAGGCTTTAGCGGTAAGATTACCTTGTCCTCTGCAACCTCTCTTATGCCGAGCACCACATAGCCATACTCAACGCCCCTTGCCGTCTCGACAATCACATGGTCGCCCTGATTAATATCCATATCAAGAGGGTCAAAATAGTAAATCTTTCCCACTCTCCTAAATCTGACACCTATAACTCTAACCATATCAATCCTCACTTCTAAATCTTTTTATTTCACCCAATTAAAGACCAAAATATCTTATATATTCCGCTTTAACTAATACTTTTCCTTAAACCCATCTTAAATTCAAATAAATAGCAGCCATTTTGTGCAGTTTTATATAATTGCTCATTTATAATATATATTACAATTACCAGTTTATTTTCATCGTCTGCTTAAAAAATATTTTCATCATAAATTTTCTTTTATCGTCAACAAAAGCAACTCCATCGCCATATCAAAATTCACATTCGCGTGAAGCCTTATCTTCGCCTTGTCAAAAGCCTCCATTATAAGCTCAAGTCCCTCATAAGAGCTCTTTTTGGCTGCCCTTCTTATATCCGCAACCTCATCCGAAAAGACAAGTGAATTAGGGTCTTTAGACACCTTAAACAAAAGCACATCCCTAAACCACAGCGTCATAATGTCAAGACAGTCATCAACACTGATATCATAATTGTTGATTTCCTTGATTGCCGCCACAAGGTCGGTAAGCTCCATGTTATGTATATTTTTCAAAAGCTTTATTATATCCGATTTTATCTCCTCAAAATCAGGCGATGCCGCAAGCTTCACCGCGCGCCCCGGTCTGCCCTGCGCAAATGCCGCGCACAGCTCCGCATGATACTCAGGAACCTTACAATTCTTCATGAGGTATTCTATGATGAGCTGATTTTTAACCGGCTTTAAGTTGAGCACAACGCATCTTGAAAGTATTGTTGGAAGAAATACCCCCGTATTATTTGTAAGAAAAATAATCACCGCATATGCCGGCGGCTCCTCTATAGTCTTTAAAATTGCGTTCTGTGCCTGAACCGTGAGCTTTTCCGCCTCATCTATAATGTATACCTTATATCTGCTGCTGTACGGCTTTATCACCACATCGTCAACAAGCTGCGCTCTAACGTCATCGACACCAATCGAATTAGGCTTCTCATGTGTCACATGAATTATATCGGGCTGATTGTTAGACTCCGCCTGAATACAGGAATGGCACTTTCCACACGGGGTTGTGCCGCCCTCCTCGCACTGCAACGTCTTTGCAAAAGCGTCCGCAAGCATAAGCTTTCCAAGTCCATCCTCGCCGCTCATTATATACGAGTGTGAAACCTTATTCATCGAAATCGCGTTCTGTAAATGCTCTATAATACCCTCATGCCCCAAAATATCCTTAAAATCTGCCATATACCCACCCCTTCTCCAAAGTAAAAATTAACTCTACACTTTTTAAGCTGTTGTTATTAAATTAAATATTTATCTCTCTATAACATCTCTTTTCATATCTTACACAAACAAAAAGGTTTTATCTTTTCCTGATTTCAAAAAAATTTTATCGACATTTTCTTGATTTAAATTCAAAAAATCTTTTTACATTTTCTACGTTGAAATATCAATGAGCAACCCTCGTATCTCTCCCACCTTGCTCAATATGGTGAGATTGTCCTTCTCGTCCTTCAAAAGCTCCGTCGCCAAATCATCAAGGTTCTTGTCGACAAGCTTCACAATACCGTATACCCTGTGCCTGCCCCTCCTGTCAAGAAAGTTCTCTCTGGAAAACTCGTGCGAGCGGTTGACAACCTCATTCATAAAGTCCTTTACAAGCTCCCTGTACCGTCTCATGTCGCTGATATCGGTGTGCTTTGCTATTTTCTCACCCTGCTCGGTAATCTGAGTCATAAGGGTGTTGAGCCTTTCGTTAAGCTGTGCATCCTCAACATTGCTCGCCAATATAAACTTAAATGAACCATCTGTCTGCTGTGGCTTTGTCTGATTTTCTACAGGCACAGCCCGGCTCACATCATTTACTTTAATGTCCATAGAAATTTCTCCTCCCGCCTGTATTTTTTGACTAATCTCCACTCCAAGCCATGAAGATTTTGTAACCGACAGCCATTGCATAAAACTATAAATGAGCAAAATTAAAATGCTTCATAAATATTGATTATTACATTTTGGCATATACTGCACTTAGCGTCAAGCTATTTACCACATTGCATTATATATTCTTTTATCTGTGCAATGCACTCGTCAAGCACATCATTCACAAAACGCTTCGTTATCCCGCAAAGCTTCATATTCTCCTCCGAGAAATCGTCGTCGTCTGCAATAAATCTCCTGCACATCTCCCTGTAATGCGGCTTTTCCTGACTGCTCTCGCGCTCTAACGCCCTTTTTAACCTCACGCCGTCGTCCACCTCAATATATATCGGACACACCTTATCATTTCCAAAGTATTCACAGTACTTTCTGTAAGCCTCTATCGTCCCCAGTGCCAGATAATTGTCCGCGCCCCCAAGGTCTATCTGCCCATCATTTCTCGTGTAGTACTTCCAAGGCCCATACACAGTATTGTAAACCCTCATCTCCACAATACTGCCATCCCTCTCGTGCTCCTGTGCCTTATCCTCCCCGACAAAAAAATATTCCTCGCCATCCTTTTCCCCATCTCTCATAGGTCTGGTGGTATACATTGTTATTTTCTTTAACCCAAGGCTGCCATCACCCAAAAGCTTCTTATATATCGTATCCTTTCCTGTTGAACTCTTTCCCGAAATAAAAAAAATCTTTCCCATGATATTACAGCCTTCCCGTATAATTTTCTTTTTAATTTCCCAGATTAAATAAAAAAATTTTTTACATAATCTTGTCTGTTCTACAAATACATATTTTTCAGTACTTTCCACTATCCTTATGCACCAATTCAGCTACTAATTTTTCTCACACAATTACAAAATTCATCTCAAATTTACAGTTAATTTTATATCTAATCTAATGTTGATAATTGTATAAAGTTCTAATCGGATATCCGCAATTCACCCACGCACTTCATGTATGGAACTCCATCATCAAATTCCACACCATGCACCTCATAACCCGATGCTTTGGCATTTATTATATCACATATTATCTCATTTGTAACTACCTCACCCGGAACAATAAATGGAATACCCGGTGGATACACATAGCCGTAATCGCCCGCAATATCACCCTCCGACATGCGCTTAACTTCCTTTTTCATCTCAAACGCCTGCGAAATCGTGCATACTTTTTCCAGTCTCCTATGCCCCTGAGTCCATGTATCATCACCGCCAAATTCCTTGTGCTCTATATTTCCCTCGTATTCATCTGACAACCGAATGTGACCATACATTCTGCAATCATCCGATGAATTATCTGCACATCCTGTCTCATTCAATATCACACAATTTCTTTGGCATTTGTCTTTCAACCGTATTCCACTGTTTTCTCTACATCCATCTGACTTGCCAATATCACCATACATTTCCCAATCATCCGACGAATTATCTGCACATTCTTCGTCATCCAATGGCACATAATCTTTTTTATATCTCTCACCAGACTTTTTCTCACAAATATCCGCATCAATTTCCCCGAGAGCCGCAGCCAGCCTTTCAAAGCCCTCATCGCTGTCCATACATGAAGTCATGGCAAGACAATACCTCCCCAATGACATCTCAAGCTGCAAATTATACTTATCTCTCAAAATATCATACAGCTCCCTGCCCGACATGCAACCGCTCTCAGAGTAAATCACAAGTTTCCCACAATCATAATCAAAAATCTTTCGCTTATACACATTTTTCACATCCCCAATCTCAAAAATGTGAATATCTTTCCACTTTTTTGATTTTTTGTGGATATCTTTAATATTTTTTACATACTCTTTAAAAAGTTCCTCCCTGTCCCTCTTATTTTCCAAAGCACTCACACACTCGTCAACCGACGACATGAGCACATACGACGGACTGCTGCTCTGGTATACCCTCAGATAATATTCCAGCTTCTCAATATCTACCCTGCCACTTGCCACAGCCTCACGCGACACATGCAAAGCCGCCGTCTGCGTCATTCCCATAAGTGTCTTGTGTATGCTCTGTATCACAATATCTGCGCCGTTTTTTATAGCCGTATCCGGGAACCCCTTCGCCAGCCCAAAATGCGCCCCATGTGCCTCATCAACAATAAGCGGTATGCCAACTTCATGTGCAATTTTTGAAATCTCCCGTATATCACTCACTATCCCCTCGTAAGTGGGAGAGGTTATATAAACTGCCTTATAGGTGCTGTCATCTCGTGTGCGTCTATCAACTAATATTTCACACATCATTTGCATTTTCTCTTTGCCATCATCACGATTAATTAACAAATTACTGTCTTTTATAACATGTAAATTATAACATTTTCCATTATTATTTTTACTATTATGCAACAATTTCTCCCTCAATTTTTCCGGCAAAATCATCGAGTTCATTCCCAGCTGCGCTATATACTCCGGATATATATAATCCGCGTCAAGCCCCCTAATGCACACAGCATTGTACGCCGACTTGTGGCTGTTCCTAGCCATAAGTATCTTATCGCCATAGCCAGTAACCGCCGAAATCGCCGCTAATATGCCGCATGTGCTCCCGTTAACCAAAACATAGCTCTTCTCAATAAATTTATGCTCCTCATCATATAAGCTGCATAATCTCTCCTCAAGCTCCTTTATCATTCCCTCCGGACTATGCAGGTTGTCATACCCGTCAATCTCCGTTATATCTATACTGTAAGGGTCATAAAGCTTCATTCTTCTCTTATGTCCCGGCATGTGAAACGGATACACTTGTTCCGTGTTAAGTTCATTTATTTTGTCCGCAAAACTTTTCATAATTTCCATCAATTCTCCAAATTAACTTAATAGGTAATATTATACACACAAAAAAAAGAGAACCGAATTGATTCTCTTTGAAAAGTGCCCAGAACCGGAATCGAACCAGTGACACGAGGATTTTCAGTCCTCTGCTCTACCGACTGAGCTATCTGGGCTTACATTTTGAGTAGCGGGGACAGGATTTGAACCTATGACCTTCGGGTTATGAGCCCGACGAGCTTCCAGACTGCTCCACCCCGCGTTATATAAATTAAATGCTGTCACGCAAAGCGCTCCAGCTAATTAATTCTTTTGTAAATGGATGGAGGAGGATTCGAACCTCCGAAGTCGTCGACAACAGATTTACAGTCTGCCCCCTTTGGCCGCTCGGGAATCCATCCATGCTTATTTATTATATCAAACTTATTATAAAATTGCAACAATAAATTTGAAAAGCCGACAATCGGAATCGAACCGATAACCTGCTGATTACAAATCAGCTGCTCTGCCAATTGAGCCATGTCGGCAATTACTCAAATGGGGCCTATAGGGCTCGAACCTATGACCCTCTGCTTGTAAGGCAGATGCTCTCCCAGCTGAGCTAAGACCCCAT
>JBNMKO010000053.1:0-23863 GCA_050874385.1 Eubacteriales bacterium | reverse complement strand
TCACGCCATAAATCTCGTCGGTGTTCTCCTTCTCCTTTTGTATCTCAGAAATCATGCTCCTCGATTCCTCATTTTCCTCATAGAGCTTTTTCGCATGTGCGCTCTTCTCAAGCGCCATATCGTCCATTTTCTGGTCGTTCCTGTACACACTAAGCATCAAGTTCATAGCCATGCTCTTAGCCTTCTTGCGCTTTTCCTCAATGAGGTCATCACCTAAATTTAATTGGTTTCCGTTGATTGTAAGACCGCTTCCTGTCTCGCTGTTCTTAGTTTCATCGTTCTTTGTAGTCTTATTTTTCTCGGACACCGAACCAGTCGAAGTCATCCCACTTGTATTATTCGCCACATTAGAATTATTATCAATTCTCATTTGTCCAAACCCTCCCACTTTTTATTTATAAGTAATTATTTACATGTAAAAAGATAAAGCCGATACAATCTGTTATGGATTATATCGGCTTTTTGATGTCTCTTATTAATATTATACTTTAAATTAGTTCATCTTCTCACTGTCGTCTGACGGCATCTTTTCACCTGTCTCAAAGCTTTCCTGTTCAGATACATTTCCTTGTGTCTGCGCTTCTTCCTGTGCCACAGCGTCCTCGGTCTCAACGGTTACCTTTGCCTGCTCTTTTGCGGCTGCATCCTCGGCATTCACAGTCTCCTGCTCTTTTGCGGCTGCCTCTTTATTTTCAGGCTGTGACTCACCGCCATTCTCAGGCTTTATTCCCTTGACCTCATTGAAAATCTCCATAAACTCCTTGCCTGTTATGGTCTCCTTCTCAATAAGGAAGTCAGCTACCTTGTCAAGCACTTCCCTGTTCTGTGAAAGCATCTCCTTCACCTTGACGTAGGCATCCTTTAATACAATCTTGACCTCATCGTCAACCTCCGCCGCTGTCCTGTCGGAACAGTTGAGTACTGTCCTTCCGTCAAGATACTGGTTCTCAACCGTCTCAAGTCCCATAAGACCGAACCTGTCAGACATTCCGTAGAGGGTAATCATGTTGCGCACGAGCTTTGTCGCCCTCTCGATATCATTCGATGCGCCTGTTGTCACGGAGTTAAACACTATCTCCTCCGCCGCACGTCCTCCGAGAAGTGTGTATATCCTCGTCATAAGCTCTTCCTTGCTCATGAGGTACTTCTCTTCCTCCGGAACCTGCATTGTGTATCCGAGTGAGCCCATGGTTCTTGGAACTATAGTAATCTTCTGAACCGGCTCCGCATTTTTGCTGAGTGCGGTTACAAGAGCGTGACCGACCTCATGGTAGGACACAATCTTCTTCTCCTGCGGGCTTAAAAGTCTGTCCTTCTTCTCCTTACCGGCAATGACAACCTCGACTGACTCAAACAAATCCTTCTGGCTTACAACACCTCTGCCGCTCTTTACGGCGTTGATTGCAGCCTCGTTAATCATGTTGGCGAGGTCTGAACCCACGGCACCAGCCGTTGCAAGAGCTATAGCCTCCAAGTCAACCGTATCATCCATAAGCACATCCTTTGAATGTACTTTCAATATGTTGACTCTTCCCTTCAAATCCGGCTTGTCAACGATAATTCTTCTGTCAAAACGACCCGGTCTTAAAAGTGCCTTGTCGAGCACGTCCGGTCTGTTAGTCGCCGCAAGTATAAACACACCCTTTGAAGCGTCAAATCCGTCCATCTCGGCGAGGAGCTGATTTAATGTCTGCTCTCTCTCGTCATTTCCGCCGCCGTATCTTGAGTCACGGCTCTTTCCGATGGCATCAATCTCATCGATAAATATGATACACGGTGCTGACTGCTGTGCCTGCTTAAAAAGGTCACGCACTCTCGACGCACCGACACCGACGAACATCTCAACAAAGTCCGAACCCGAAAGCGAGAAGAAAGGAACTCCCGCCTCACCTGCGACTGCCTTTGCAAGAAGTGTCTTACCTGTTCCCGGAGGACCGACAAGAAGCGCTCCCTTCGGAAGCTTTGCACCTATATGTGTGTACTTTGCCGGATTGTGGAGGAAATCAACTATCTCAGTGAGTGACTCCTTTGCCTCATCCTGACCTGCCACGTCCTTAAAAGTAACACCTGTTGCTTTTTCCATCCCGTACATCTTGGCGTTTGACTTGCCAACGCCCATCATTCCGCCGCCGCCCGACATCTTTTTGAATACAAAGCTGAATATAAAGTATATAAGCACCCACGGAACTATATAGACAAGCACAAAATCGAGTATGGATGAACTCTTGTCCTGAATTTTTACATTGTACTCGATATTGTTGTCCTTCATGTACTGAATTACGTCGTCATCATATATATATCCCGTATAATATGACAGCTTAATTCCATCAATGGGCTGCGTCTTAGGAGTGATGTAAATTACATCCTGGTCATACACGACCTTGGAGACATTACCGCTCTCAAGCATCTTGAGGAAATCAGTATAGCTAATCTCCTGACTTGTGCTGTTGTGAAGAAAAGTATTCACACAGCTTATCGCCACCACCGTGATGACACCTGCTATCAGCAGTATCAGCAGAGTCTGATTAAACTTACTCCCCTTATTGCCGTCCTTGTTATTCTGATTTTGATTTTTATTGTTCTTCTCGTCCACTAGACAATCTCCCAACTTTTTGGCATTTTTATTTTGCTTTAATATAAGAAAGCGATGCCTTTACATATAATACCATTACATGCCACGATAAATCAATACGATTATTGTGAAAAAACTGTTAAAATATTCTATGCCTGCCTGATACATTTTCTGATAGTTCAAAAAACATTATGCCCACAACCTAATTAAAATATAGTAGATATACATAATCACATTAACAAAAAAATAAAATATGAGATTGAATTTAACAATATTTTTTTCTATAATGGATTTGGTTTATTAAAAAAAGAAAGAAATGAGGTTTTCCAATGAAAATGACAGGCTTCGATAATGACGCTTATGTGAAAATGCAGTCCGAGAAGATTTCTGAGCGAATTGCAAAATTCGGAGGCAAGCTCTATCTCGAATTTGGCGGCAAGCTTTTTGACGACTTCCATGCCTCCCGCGTACTCCCGGGTTTCAAGCCGGACAGCAAGATTGTAATGCTCTCCAAATTGAAGGACAAGGCAGAGATAGTTATAGCAATCAATTCCAGTGATATTGAAAAGAATAAGGTCAGAGCTGACCTCGGTATCACTTACGATATGGATGTTCTTCGACTTATCGACGCTTTCCATGACTATGGTCTCTATGTCGGCAGTGTAGTTCTCACACGTTTCTGCAACCAGCCAAGTGTAATCGCATACCAGAAAAAGCTTGAGGCTCTCGGCATCAAGGTGTACCGCCACTATCCTATTGAGGGCTACCCTTCAAATATTCCATTTATAGTCAGCGACGAGGGCTATGGAAAGAACGACTATATCGAGACAAGCCGTTCACTCATCGTCGTTACTGCTCCGGGTCCCGGAAGCGGCAAGATGGCAACCTGCCTCTCACAGCTCTACCATGACAACAAGCGCGGAATTTCCTCCGGCTATGCAAAGTTTGAGACCTTCCCTATCTGGAACCTCCCGCTCGACCATCCTGTCAACCTCGCATACGAGGCAGCCACAGCCGACTTAAACGACGTGAATATGATTGACTCATTCCACCTTGCGGCATACGGTGAAACGACAGTCAACTACAACCGCGATATTGAGATATTCCCTGTTTTAAACACAATGTTTGAGCGCATTTTAGGCTCATCACCATATAAGTCCCCTACCGACATGGGCGTAAATATGGCAGGCTGCTGCATCGTCGACGACGAGGCTGTACGCGCCGCCGCAAAGGAGGAGATACTCCGCCGTTACCACAATCTTCTGTGCCAGAAGCGTCAGGGAACAATCGGCAACGAGCCTATCTACAAGCTTGAGCTTCTCATGTCAAAGGCCGGCATCAAGCCTTCTGACCGCCCACTCGTGCCTGCCGCACTTGAGGTTGCACAGCGCACAGGAAATCCTGCTGCCGCTATAGAGCTCCCTGACGGAACCGTCATAACAGGAAAGACCGGTACACTTCTCGGCGCGTCGTCCGCAATGCTTCTAAACGCCTTAAAAACGCTTGCCGGAATACCAGACGAGATTGACCTCATTTCTCCAAAGGTTATAGAGCCGATACAAAAGTTAAAGGTTGAATACCTTGGAAACCACAACCCACGCCTGCACACCGACGAGATTTTAATCGCACTCTCCATCTGTGCCGCCGAGGACGAGAATGCACGACTCGCGTTTGACAAGCTCTCCGCGCTCGAGGGCTGCGATGTCCACTCGACAGTCATACTCTCAGCCGTCGACAGGGACGTATTCAGAAAGCTCGGCGTGAACCTGACATGCGAGCCTGAATACCAGACAAACAAGCTCTACCACAGATAGTTAATTATTTTATGTGATTTTACAAAATAAACGAATAATATAAAGTAAAAAGCGGCAAAATGATAATTCATTGAAATGGATTTTGTAGTAGAATGTAAAATATTGTTTTTGTGTTATTCAAAAACCATCAGGTAAATATTCCTGAAATACAATTTAAAACAGTGGAGGTTTGTCATGGTAAAGTACGTTTTTGTAACAGGTGGTGTCGTATCCGGTCTTGGCAAAGGTATCACCGCAGCATCACTTGGCCGTCTTTTGAAGGCAAGAGGCTATTCAGTAACAATGCAGAAGTTTGACCCCTATATCAACATTGACCCGGGTACAATGAACCCTATCCAGCACGGAGAAGTCTTTGTTACGGACGACGGAGCCGAGACAGACCTTGACCTTGGACATTACGAGCGCTTCATTGACGAGAGTCTTGGAAAGAACTCAAATGTCACATCCGGCAAAGTGTACTGGTCAGTTCTCTCAAAGGAGCGCCGAGGCGACTTCGGAGGAGGCACTGTTCAGGTAATTCCTCACATCACAAACGAAATCAAGAGCAGGCTTTTCCGCGATTACACAAGCGACGAGACTAAGATTGCCATCGTTGAGGTCGGCGGAACCGTCGGAGACATCGAGAGCCAGCCATTTCTTGAAGCCCTCCGCCAGTTCCAGCACGAGGTCGGCAAGGAAAACGCACTATTTTTGCATGTGACACTCATCCCTTACCTCAAGTCATCCGGCGAGATGAAGACAAAGCCGACACAGGCGAGCGTAAAGGAATTACAGGGAATGGGAATACAGCCGGATATCATCGTATGCCGCTCCGAGTACCCGCTTGACAAGGGCATAAAGGACAAGATTGCACTTTTTTGCAATGTCCCAAGCTCCCATGTACTGCAAAATCTCGACGTGGAATATCTCTACGAAGCCCCTCTTGCAATGGAGGAGGAACATCTCGCACAGGTGGCATGCGAATGTCTTGGACTTCCTTGCCCTGAACCTGACCTTGCCGACTGGAAGGCAATGTGCACTGCCCTAAAGCACCCACACGGCGAGGTGTCAGTCGCACTCGTCGGCAAATACACACAGCTTCACGATGCCTACATCAGCGTTGTTGAAGCCCTAAAGCATGGCGGCATAGCAAACGGTGTCTCCGTCAATATAAAGTGGGTTGACTCTGAGAAGGTAACTGAGGAAAATGCAGCGGAGTTTTTCAATGACGTTTCCGGAATTATAGTTCCGGGCGGCTTCGGCGACAGAGGCATCGAGGGAATGATTCAGGCAATCCGCTACGCGAGGGAGAACAAGCTTCCTTTCCTCGGACTGTGCCTTGGAATGCAGCTTACAATTGTTGAGTTCACAAGGGATGTTATAGGATACAATGACGCTCACAGCGTAGAATTTCTTCCGGGGACAACCCACCCTGTCATCCACCTTATGCCGGACCAGGAGGGCATTGACGACATCGGCGGAACACTCAGACTTGGCTCATATCCATGTATACTCGACGAGAATTCAAAGGCTTATGCTCTCTACGGCGAGAAGGAAATCCACGAGAGACACCGCCACAGATACGAGGTCAACAATGATTTTCGAAATGTACTCACCGAAAACGGAATGATGTTATCGGGAATGTCACCTGACGGAAGAATTGTGGAGATGGTTGAATTAAAAGACCACCCGTGGTTTATAGGCACACAGGCGCACCCTGAGTTTAAGTCAAGACCAAACAGACCGCATCCTCTGTTCCGCGGATTTATTGAGGCGGCGCTCAAGGAGCAGGAGAATAGATAAGTTATAGAACGGACGTAAAAACAGCGCCGTCATCACAGGCAATTTAACGGACTATGAAGATGTCAGCTTGTGATGACGGCGCTGCTGTTTTACTTTATTATTTTATTTTTTTACTTTTTAATTTTTCTCTTTCTTCTTTAATAAATAGAAGTGGTTCTTATTGTCCGTGGAATTGCTGACGTTGCACGATGGCACAATCTTTCTGCCTTCGTTCTTATCCTGTGCAAGCTGCATGATTATAAAACCAAAAATTACATTGCTCTCCTTTTTTGGCTCAATTTCAAAGTAGAAATTATACTCTGTATCTTCGTCAAGCCCTGCAAAATTGTCAACTATTTCTTTTACATAATTCCAGCCATGATACTCTGCCGCAATAGTGTAGTCCGGGTTCTGAAGCGGTGAAATCTCATCCGTCTCCTCATTATCCATCTCTAAGTCCTCTGCGCTGTCTACATCCTGAACACTTCTGTACTCGAATACCGGATTTTGGTTATCCCCACCACGCACTTCCTTTACATATGAAGCACTGTGCAGCATATTGTCAAATGTCTCCAGCATCTTCCTATAATATTCATCATCAATTCCGAACTCCTGCGCCGGGTCATACTGCTTGGCATCCATGTTCATCTTCTCAATAAACTGCTCAATTGTTTTATTCATTGCGTTAATCTCATTCCGATATGACTGCTGTATTTGTCTGATTTTTTCAAGCTGTCTTTCGCGCTCAGATATTTTTTTCTCAAAAGCTGCAAATATCTCCTTGTCATCCTTGTCAAGAAGCCGCTTAATCTCCTCGATAGTGAAATCTGCCTCCTGAAAATTCTTGATTTTGACATACAATAATGCCTGCTCCTTGGAATAATAGCGATAACCAGTCATTTTATCCACCCTTGCCGGCTTGAGCAGATTAATATGGTCATAATATCTTAACGTCTGTGTTGTGCAATTGCACAGCTTTGAAAAATCCTTGATTGTCATATCGTCCAACCTCCTTACAGCCAAATTAAACCATTACAGTGCGCTGTAAGGTCAAGAAAAATTTCACAATTTTTCAATCGGATATTCAAAATCCACTTTGCTGCTTTCTCACAACACTATTTGCTGATATTGTGCCAAATCATTTAATGATACACTCCATCATAGTCTCTTTAGGCTTCATTCCCATCTTCTCATAGAAATGTCTTGCGCTGTCATTGCCCTCCCACACATTTAAAGTCAGCTCATAACAGCCAAGTCTCTTTGCCTCCTCTTTTGCGAACTCAAAAAGTGCACTTCCGACATGCAGACCTCTTGTGTTCTCATCCACGCACAAATCGTCTATGAACAGGGATTTGAATGGTACCATGTTATTTGAAAACGGCTGATTTTTTATCGCGCAGAACGCATAGCCCAACACCTTGTCGTCATCGTCCACCGCAACATACACCGGCTTACTATCGTCCTCAATCATTGTGCAGAGCTCATCGTATGTGTATTTTGTCGTGCCCGGTATAAATATATCAGGCCTTATCTTTGCGTGAATTTCAAGCACCTGCCCCAAAAGCTCACTTATTCTTTCAATATCCTTTTTCATTGCCCTGCGTATTTCCATTTTAATCTCCATTCCGAGCGATTTGCCGCGATGAAGTGATTTCTCATCTATAAAAACAATTTGTTCTCGCTCATAAACAAATTGAACGTGTAAAAACAAGCTATCAATTTTATTTTTACACTATTGCAATTCTACAAATCAATACATCATACTGTCGGGATAAATATTTTAAGATACATGTCTTGCTATATGCAATAATTTATTGGTTGCTAAATTCTCACTATGTTTTTGTAATATACATAACAAAATCCATATAATAATTTAATAATTTAAACCGTAAAAGTCAATATCGTTTACTTAAAAAGTATAACGCTCTCATCCGTCCCAATAATACTGCAATCACAGTATTCCCTGACCGCATAAGCACTAAAGTATTCCCTCTCCCTCGGAATCCACTTGTTCTCAAAGAGCTTAAATCTCTGTTCCCCGACACGGTTTTTAAGGCGTTCTATCTGATTTTTTTCATCTATGTCAAAAAACAGGGTTATTATCTTACAGCCCTGTCCATATTCAAAATCATTTTCTGGTATGCACGATTTATCTGCTCTCATATCTGCATAAAGTTCTCTAAACCTCGGGTGGCACGAATATGTACCTTCTATGATATTTATCTTGGATGCCTCCATCCGCACTGTCGGCGCGTAAGTCTGACCTATGCAAAGAAATGGCTGATAGTCAATGCTGCTGCCTGTGCTTAGAGGTGTGATAACACTATCAATAAATCTATCAAAATTGATATTTCCTCCCGGCTCTTTCATTACCTCCTGCGTCTGCATGGCTATCGGCAGATAAAAATCGTCTATATGAAACACATTGCACTTGTAATGTTGTCCAAGTTTCTTTGCAAAGGTCGTCTTACCCGAACCGCATTTTCCATCTATAACAAGCAAAAGGCGCTCATCATGCGCCTTTGCTTCTTCTATCTGCCCCAATATACTGTCAAGTATTTTACTCAACTCTGTAACCTCCGTCTATTTGCCCGCAGCCTGACTAACGGCAGATTTTTCCTCATTTCCGATGCCCAGCGGTACAACCTTCGCTCGCTTTAAAGCCACCATAATAACAGGAATGAGCACAAGCTGCACAATAATTCCCGGAATGGCATTTAAGAGTGCACCTGATATAAACATCTTCCATGTGAACATGTTTCCGCCTATTCCAAGAAGCACAACCTCCGCAAGCGCCCAAACCACTCTTCCTGCAAGCATTGCGGACACAAGCGAAATGTAGAGCATCTTTGTGCACTGCCACTTTGCATGACTGTACAAAAATCCACTCACAAAGCCATATGTAGCCATCTCAAACGCCATCGCAATCGCATTCGGGTAGAGAGGCGGCATTCCAAACAAAATACCTCTAACAATCGGAAGCAGAAAACCTATAACCGCCCCGTACTGCCATCCCACAATAAATCCACACAGCAGAACCGGGATGTGCATCGGCAAAAGCATCTTTCCTATAGCTGGTATCTGCCCTATCAGGAAAGGCAGCACAATTCCCACCGCAAACAGCATGGCTGTCACGGCAAGCTTTTTCACGTTTTTCATCGGTAATTCCTCCTGCAAAAAAAATTGACCCTTATCCCCAACAGTAACTATATACCTAAAGTCGGGTTTAGGGTCAACATTTTTCTTCAATAAAATATTAACGCAGCATTGCATTTTATTTTCTTAGCAGTTATTAAAAACGCTTCTCTTGGCATTTCATATATGAAACTTAGAGTACATATTAATAACGTGTTTTCTTTGAGAAATAGAACACCGTGAGCAAATCAGACACGCCGTTGTAGATAAGCGCAATACCGATTATTCTAAATAAAAGTTCTGCTGTGCCGAATGGATTTATCAGAATAAGTACACCAAATACAAGGCTTAATATCGCGATGATAAGCACTGCCATGCTTCCGTCTGCCTTGTACTTCATCATATCAAGAGCCTCCTGAAGCTTCACAATTCCGCTTATCACAATAAGTATTCCAAGTATAAAAGGTACAATCGAGATGATAAAGCCTGCACCGACATACAAAAATGCGGCAATCACCAGATACACTATTCCTTTTATCACACCGCCGTTTCCAACACTGTACTTGTCCCTAAAATACGACACAAGCGACACAACTCCCATTACCGCCGAGATAAGTGCAAGGATGTGGACTATAGATACAAGCGCCGTCCCCGGCTTTACAAGAAGTATAAAACCAAGTATGAGGTACGCTATAGATGACCACACGACATCCTTACGGATTTTTTCAAATAAATTCATACTTTCCTCCATTCCGCAGATACATGCACCGCACGACTTTACAACTATATAAATACACAATTATGCAATACATATTGTCCGCAATAAGTTCTCTCTTGTTTTTTCAAGTATAACATTATTTTCTGAAAATAACCATTATAATTTGATTAAAAAAATTAAAATATAATGGAAAATGTTTCATATAAAATCATTTTCTGTCATTTCAATGCCCCTTTTACGTCGTTATCACTCGACGTTCTTCGCATTATATAATAATACATCCTGTTATCTGATACTTCATATTCTTTTCCGTCGTTATCACTCCACGCTCTTCGCATTAGGATATATTTTTTCCATCTTAGCATCATCATAGTGCGCGTCCATCCATACCTGCCACTTGTCCGTCGCCTCTATATTTTTTTCACGCTCGTCGTATCTTATGAGTGCAAGACCCGAAACGGCTATATTGCACAGCATAAACACTATTAAAATCCATGTGGCTATTTTCCCCACGACGACGGGTATCTTCTCGATAAGTGCCGATGCCCTTGGATAGAGAAGTTTGAACCACACAACCGCAGCTATTCCCCAGAAAAAACAGTACAAAAGATTAATTCTTCCTCCAAGATTGAACGGAATTTTGCTGTAATCCCAGAACACCTTGCCAAACACTATCTCCGTGAACACACTGCAAAGATACTCATAAGCTCCTCCGAGGAGTGTCCCCGTCCAGAACAAAAAACTTTCACTTTTATTTCTGTACTTGTAGAGCATCGCCGTGACGGCGGCTATCGCAAGTCCCCACACTATGCTGAACGGTCCCCACACCACACTGCTCCTGCTCATCCACACTCCCGCCGTTATGCGGCAGAATATGGTCTCCGTTATGTCACCCAAAAAAGCTCCGATAAAGAACAGCATCACAATCTTGTAAAAATCACAGCCCTGTGCGAACACCGCCTTGTCCCTCGGAGCGGCGGCAACCTTTACCGCCTTTGGATAGGCTTTATGTATTCGCCTGTCCATGGTCTTATTGATTGCCTTCGCCATTCTAAAACCAACCGAGGCGATTGCGTCGTTAGCCTCCTCCCATTTTTCAGGATGACGGCTCTTTCCCTTTGCCAGAATATACGATGCCAGCACGTCCAAGGCAAGCACCGATATAAGGACAATCAGCACAATATGCACAAAAAGCTGCGGCATGACTTCTATGAGCTTTAACAAAAGCCCGTTTCCAAATCTCACAACCAGATATCCAAGCGCACCTTTTACAAGTGAAAACGGCAGGCAGATATATCCGTCAAGATTATACTTGATGTTGCTGTAATTCCACCATCTCTCATGGTATATGCGCTCGATAAGCTTTCCGGCGGCAAGCTCGATAGCCGCCGCATACACCGTCGCAAACAGTAACAGCCAGAAACCGCTAAGTTCCTGCAAGCCCACGCTCATGAGCACTGCCCCCACACCATATACAATACACAGCGGACCGCTCACAAGTCCTCTGTTCACAAAATGCTTCTGTCTAAACGCCGCATAAGTTGTCTCAAAAAGCCAGCCTATAAACGAATATATAAAAAACAACCACAACAGCTCGTACACTGAAAAATGATTCATACTATGTTCCTTTCATACCAATTATTCTATTAGTCATTTTAAAAATTCCCGCTCACATCGTCAAACACACCCTGCTTCACCCTATTTTTCATATTCAATCAAACGTCTTGTGTTGTCAATGATTTCTATATAGTAAAAGTTCCCCGCAAGCTGTGCCGACAGCTCCTCCGCTGAGACAGCCGCATCCGCGTTCAAATCCCCGATAAGCGTTATCTTATATAGGTTGTCCTCCGCCCTGTTCTCAGAAAGAAGCACCGCGAACATGTCATCCTCCGCCGCGCTCCGCGCTGCCCTGCATACCCTGTCGACAACCTCATCTTTGCCCGCCGCACCTGTGACATCCACATTCAAATTATAGTATCTTCTTCTCGACGTGCTAACATACTCGGTTATAAGCTCATGTCTGCCAAGCAGAAGCTTTGAAAGCTCGCCCGTATAAAAGCCCTTTATGCCATCCTCGTCAAAGCCCTGACCCTCTATGGTTCCCGAATACGCATAAAGTGTATCGCCAATTCTTCTCGTTCTCGTCATCTGCTTGTGCACATGTCCGAGCGCGAGATAATCCATTCCACTATTTTCAATGTCCTCGTCGGTAATCGCATTGTACTCACTTCTTCCACTCTTTCCCACAAGCTGCCCGCAAAGTATGCCTATATTTATAAATTCATCTTTTGGAAGCCTTGTCCCCATCAAAAGTCTGTCCGTGACATGACAGCTCTCAAAACCGCATCCCCATATCCTGTAACCCTTTTCCCTGTGTTCAATCACGCGCGGAGTCCCGGAAAATATCGTCACATTTTCACTCCATCCATCCTGCCTGTACGGCGATGTGCTTGTGTACGGGTCGTGATTTCCCGGCGCTATGTAGATATCCGTGTCAGGAATACCTGCAAACGCATCCTTAATCTGCCCTACAACGGCATCCTCCACATTCTCGCTGTCAAACAAATCTCCTGCGATGAGAAGTATATCAACCGCCTCATCGCGGCAATACTTTATAATGTCAAGAAAGCTGTGCAATACCTCCGCCTTCCTCTGCATGCTCTTTGACCTGTTAAGAGCAAATTCCTTGCCGATATGCACATCGGCGCAATGAACAAATTTCATACATCCTCCTCGTTTTATTTAGTTATATTGAAAACTAAGATTGCCAAATGGCTCATAAAAGCGTATATTATACTTACACTTATAAAATATACATAGCATTATTGTAACTGATAAGGAGTCCTCTTATGTCTGAGAACCGAAAGACCAATTTTATACGTCAGGGCACAATTCTTGCCATGGCATCAATAATAGTACGAATGATAGGCATTGTATACCGTATTCCCGTCGCCAACATTATAGGTGATGAGGGAAACGGCATATACGGAGCAGCCTACGAGATATATAACCTTGCACTCATCCTTTCATCATACAGCCTTCCGCTTGCGGTCTCGAAGCTTCTGTCCGCACAGCTTGCAAAAGGCTCTTACAAAACGGGAAGAAAGATTTTTATTGCCTCGCTCATATTCTCATGTATATCGGGCGGCATAATGGCTCTGCTCATATTCTTCGGGGCAGGCTTTATTGAGAAACATTTCTACAGCAATTTTACAGGAATTGCCGTCCCATTAAAAGTGCTCGCCATAACAATTTTCGTTGTGGCTCTTCTTGGAACCCTAAGAGGCTTTTTTCAGGCGAGAAAAACCATGGTTCCAACAGCGATATCACAGGTGCTTGAGCAGATTGTAAACGCTGCCGGAAGCATATTTTTTGCGTGGACATTTATCCGCGGACATGCCGACTCCGATATAGCCGCCGGCTGGGGTGCGGCAGGCTCCACCATGGGAACCTTGCTTGGTGCCGCAACGGGACTTTTCTTTCTTATTTTTGTGTACATTATATACCATCCTATAATAAAAAAACAGCTTCGGCATGACCGAAGTTTCGATAACACCACATACTTAAAAATCTACCAAATGCTTATAGCTACCATCATACCTGTAATACTTGGTCAGACCGTATATCAGTTAAGCGGAGTAATCGACAGCATGATGTTCTCAAAGCTTGCCACAGGTGACAATGTTTCAAGCCTATACGGCGTGTACAGCACCAAGTACAAGCTTCTTGTCAACGTGCCAATCGCCATAGCATCCGCCATGGCATCCTCGTTAATTCCTACTCTTGTAGCCGCATACACCACAGGCGACAAAAAGGGAATGAAGCAGAAGATTTCCGTGTCAATAAAGGTAAATATGGTTGTGGCATTTCCATGTGCATTCGGACTTACATTTCTCGGAGGTCCTATCGTGCGCATGCTTTTCCCTTCATCTGACTATAAACTTGGCGGATGGCTTCTCGCAGCCGGAAGCGTTGCGGTCATATTCTATGCGCTGTCAACCGTCACGAATGCCGCTTTGCAGGGAATAAACCTTATGAGTCTGCCTGTAAAACATGCCGCGATATCACTCGCAATCCATGTGGCACTTATATTTATCCTTTTAAAGTTCACAAAGCTTGGAATATACACGCTTGTAATCGGAAATGTGACTTACCCGCTCGTTGTATGTATCTTAAACGCTATCAGTGTAAAGAGACATATGCACTACAGACAGGAATACAGGACAACCTTTATAATACCGGCAATCTCAAGCATCGTCATGGGCGGATGTGCATATCTGGTATACCGACTCGGCTACGCGATAATACACTCCAACACAATCTCCTGCATCATCGCAGTTATTGTCGCGGTTATCGTATACTTTGTACTTATATTACTTCTCGGTGGATTAAAGGAAAGCGACCTGCCCGACTTCCCTATGGGAATACGCATCGGGCGCATCGCAAAGAAGCTTCATCTTATGTAAAAATAATGATAAAAAGTGATTTTTTGTCTTGAAACTTGGACACAAGGCATCGTTACTGTCTAGACGAATTTTACCGTCTGGACAGTGTATTTTAACTATCCGGCAATGTGTGTTATTGTCTGACAACTTTCTATTGTCTGGATAGTTTTTATTTCGCTGTCTCAAGTGTATCTTTTATGCCAATATTTAGGGTGATATTACATTTCCATATTATCAGTTTTTTTATTCTCAAAATACACGAAACTGTCTATGGCATCTAAGATATCCTTGAAGGTATCCCTTTTTGCCTCATCAATATATCTGTTGAGTATATCCCTCTCGCGCTCGCCCTTGTAACGCCCATAAAATATATCATACAGATTGTGTCCTCTGACATATATTCGTATATTTTCCATATTTTCAATGATGTCCTCACGGCTCTCTATCGTTATTCCAAGCCGTTCACACATATTTTTCATGCTCTTTAGTTTAAAAAGATACTCCTTATATTTTGCATAGAGTATGTCATAAAACTGGTCGACACTCTCAACCACGCCGATTTTTGTCATTATTTCTGGGTCAAGAAAATAATTTTCAAACGAATAGTACTTGAGTATAAGCACATTCTTCTCCGTGACGCGCGGAAGATTTCCCTTGTCAGCCTTGCCCCTGTCCTTGTAGTAGCCGCAAAGCTGTCTCTTTAACTCGTCGGCATCTTTCGCGTCGCCGTCGCGTATCATAAGAAACTGGTCTTTTATGTACAGCTTATTGATGTATTTTAAGTTGGCGTATGTCTTTATGTTGGTACAGCTGTTTGTCGCTATGATGGCGACACGCCTTAGCTGTCCGTCCTCATCGTAGGTCT
Source organism: Eubacteriales bacterium (assembly GCA_050874385.1). Lineage (GTDB taxonomy): Bacteria > Bacillota > Clostridia > Lachnospirales > Lachnospiraceae > CAG-882. The sequence goes on along the minus strand of JBNMKO010000053.1, from coordinate 8,553 downwards.
CGCTGTAATATTTTCTAAGAAGCAAAGGCAGTCTGTTCTCATCCTGCTTTCCCTCGACAAAAAATACAAAACTCACATTCATAAGGTCATTTGCCGAGTAGCCAAGGTCGTTTAATATACTGTCAATATCCGGTTTCTCCCTCACCTGCGTGTAGCCCTCGTCATCCCTGTACACCTGTTTAATCTGTCTTGAATTAAAGTTAAATATCATATTCGGCGAGTGTGTGGAAAAAATCACCTGATTTTTCTTTGACAGCTTATACAAAATCTCGCCCGCGCTCTTTTGAAGTTGTGGATGCAGGTAGCTTTCAGGGTCTTCAATCATAATGATACACGGAACCTTGTCATCATCCTCGGCATAAGTCTCAAGAAGCGATAAAATATACATGCTTTTAAGACCCTCACCCATCTCGGATATGGTGTTTGTAAAGCCCTGCGCCTCATTCTCGACATACACCTGCGGTATGGCATTCCGCATTAGCGCGTCGTCAACCTTTAGTCTCAGCCTGTCGCGCCCGCCATTTTTTATAAAATTGTCATTAAGCCTATGAAGAAAATCCTGCATATCCAGTCTTGTAAGCTTATACTGAAACAGCCTTGCCGACTCAAAAAGACTCAGCTCCGACGCTTTCTTGTTCTCAATCATGCCTATACACTGAAAACAGTTGTCGCACATTTTTCCCGCATCGAACATACAATTCCCGTCGGACAAAAGCTTTAACTCCCTGTCCCCAAGAAAAATATCCCTTTGAAGTGCATCAAGCTCCCTGTCGTGCGATATAAAATGAAGCGTCGGAAAAACCTCCGGGATATGCCTGTTATCCTTCTTAACCCCGTCAAAATAGCGGATTTTCCCCTCAGCATTTGCGATAAATGTAAATGAGAGCACACCCTCGCTGTCCGGTGTCTCAATTATATATGAAGGCAGCTTCGATTTAAAATCCTTCTCCCACGCCGTATATCTCTTGTAGTGACTGACCACGCCATATCTGTTGAGCAACATCAAATCGGCCTTGGTTATCTCAAGTCTCACTCCAATCTCGATATTGCTGCCCGCAGTGTTGAAATCTTCCTTCTTTATCGCATACTGCCCCGCAATCGCCCTTATCGCATCAAGTATGACTGTCTTGCCAACGCTGTTCTTTCCGACAATTATAAATGCGCTCTCAATGTCGCTTATCTCAATGCTTTTGATTGACTTGAAATTCTTGATTGACAACGAAACAATTCTCATTTTATTTACCCTCCCCAGACAGTCGTGTGTAATTTTCCTATATCACACAGCGTGCATTATTCACTCCGCACTCTCCTTTTTGCTGTCGAACTTATACTTTGAGCCGATAAATGCCTGCTCACTGTAAAGTCCGTAATACCCGCTCATAAGATATCCTACCGCATTGCACACGATAAAAAAAGGTGCCGCCTCAAATCCGAACAGCTCAAACGCAATTAATATTGAAGCCACCGGGCAGTTCGTCACGCAGCAGAACATTCCTACCATCCCGACAGCCGCCGCACATGACGGTGGAAGTCCGATAAGCTGACCGATAACGCATCCGAGCGTCGCCCCCACAAAGAAGGTCGGGACAATCTCTCCGCCCTTAAAGCCACATCCTATGGCAAGCGCCGTCAAAACCATCTTGAACAAAAACGCCGTATATGCCGCTTCACCCTCTATGGCGCGCTCAATGACATTCATTCCGGCACCCATATAGTCGTTTGTCCCGGCAATTACATTTATAAGAATTATAATCGCACTTCCCGCAATTATTCTTATATATTGATTTCCGATATACTTTTTAAAATATTTTCCCGAATTGTGAAGCATCATGCAGAAAACAACGCTGACCCCGGCACATATTATGGCAAGAAGAACAGTCCTTCCCATATTCAAAACCGTAATATCAGGAATTTGCTGTATCACAAATGCTTCCGGGTGAATACCCATGCTCGCCGAAAAATTGCTCGCCACAAGCGCCGCAAAAATACATGGTACAAGCGCCGCATAGTACATAATTCCGACTTGAACAACCTCTATGGCAAATATTGCCGCCGCCATCGGCGTTCCAAACAGTGCCGCAAACGCCGCGCTCATGCCGCACATTATCATAACCTTTCTGTCCTTCTCATCGAGACGGACAATCTTTCCAAGCATACTTCCAAGACTTCCGCCGAGCTGTAACGCCGCACCCTCACGACCTACCGACGCACCAAACAGATGGCTTACCACCGTGGAAAAAATTATAAGAGGTGCAACCCTCGCCGGCACATCGCCGCCCTTGTGTATCTGCGCAAGTATCAGGTTCGTACCCCTGTCATTCTCATTGTGCAAAAGCTTGTACGCTGTGACAATCACTATTCCGCCCACAGGCAGAAGAAATATCAGCCACGAATGTGCCATTCTGAATGTCGTCACAAAGGTCATCGCCTTTGCAAACAACGTGCTGACACCACCTGCCACAAGCCCCACAAGCACCGCAAGCGTCATCCATTTTAACAGTACCAGCAAATTTCTCCCTATAGGTCTTAAAGTCTTTACCGCATATTCTATTCGTTCCCGCATCTTTTATCTCCGTAAAGTATTATTGTGTACAACATTGTTATTGTAGCACATATTTCATTTTATTGGAACAAGATGTCTAAAAAATATATTATTGTTACCGTAGTATATCAAAAAAATCTTGTACCACTCCATCAATAGTGTTAAAATACTAAAATTATTTCAAACACAACCATACATATCACCCCGGAGGACAATCATGTTAGGAGACATCATACGCTCACTTCGCAAACAGGCAAATCTGTCACAGGAGGAGTTAGCCGACGGTATCTGCTCCGCCGTGTCCATATCGCGAGAATTTAATTATGAAAAAATATATTCTATGTGATAAGCTTCACTTTTGTATTTTATGCACACTTATAACCCTAAAAACCATCGCCACCGCGGGCGTTGCACTGGTGCTCAGTATGCAGCTTGATGCCGTCTCCTTGGCGATAAGCGCCGGCACAACTACACCTCTTATAAAGTCCACGCTTATCTGTATTATATATGCTGTCATTTTAGGCTTACTGATTTTTGTAACCCAAAAAACCACCGCAGTATTTATGAAAAAAGTAATGCTTCATGTCCGCGATGATGTTTATTCCAGCATAATGAATATAAGCCTGTCAGATTACCATTCCAAAAACAGCGGTGATTACATAACACTTTTAAATCAGAATATCAGCACCTTTGAGGAAAATTACTGCAAAAATATTTTTTCAATATGGGAATCGATTGTCGGCATAACAGCCGGAGTTATACTGCTTATGCTAATCAATCCTGTCATTGCGGTTATCTCCATAATATCAATGACCATTCCAAGCCTGCTGCCAAAATTGTTTGGCACTCGACTGGGCACTGAACAATCTACAATTTTGAAAAATACGGCTTCCTACACATCAAAAATCAAGGATGCCTTCAACGGCTATGAAATTATAAAGACATACCACATTGAACCTCGGTCAAAAGACACACATCACGAAAGTGCCACACAGCTTGAAAACAGCAAACAGCAGTTGTCAAGTACAACGGCAGTCCTATATGGTCTTACAAATGCCGCCTCAATCACGACACAGTTCGTCATAATGCTTGTCGCCGGAATAGGTGCGGTAAATGGGCTTATATCGCTTGGAAATATTATCGCCGTTACACAGCTTACCGGACAGGTAATATCCCCTGCTTTTGGACTGTCTACAAAGTTTGCACAGCTAAAATCCGTCAAGCCTGTATGTGAACAGCTCATCGCTTTCACAAAGCATACACAGGTTGACGAAAAACCTACTAAAAAGGTCAAGAACATACTGACCTGCGATAATGTCAGCTTTTCATACGGTGATACACCTATTATAAAGAATTTTACATTTACCTTTGACGCCGGCAAAAAGTATGCAATAACAGGCAAGAGCGGCAGCGGAAAGAGCACACTCTTAAAGCTTCTCGCCGGATATTATAACAACTACGATGGCACTATCCTTGTAGACAATACTTCAAATATGCAATGTGAGTATGCCTTTATCCAGCAGAATGTATTCCTGTTCGACGACACTGTGCGCATTAACATCACCCTTGGAGACAGCTATTCAAATACTGAACTGCAGCAAGCCGTTGACCTTGCCGGACTGACGGATGTGATTGACAAACTGCCCGACGGTCTTGACACACAGGTTGAGGAAAACGGAAACCGCTTTTCCGGCGGTGAACGTCAGCGCATCGCTATCGCAAGAGCACTTCTGCACAGAAAAAACATTCTCCTTATCGATGAGGCGACCTCAGCCCTCGACAAAGAAAATGCCGACAAGATTGACGACACCCTTCTAAACCTCGACGGCGTGACATGCATAAATGTCACCCACCGCTTAGATAAGACTGCCACCGACAAGTATGACTATGTGCTTAATATAGAGAACGGAAGGCTGTGTTAAACCAATTATTTCCAAAATATTCTCCAAAACATTTCACCACATGACAATAAGGCTATAAAAAAATCCTTTAAAAGAAAAATAGCTATGGACTCGCACCCATAGCTATTTTATATTATAATTAATTATGGCACTAACTAATTATAAAACCAATGCTTATTAACAGAACAATTTACATCTTATTTCACTTTAAATCTCATTGTGAACCGTTATCATGTGCCAAATGATATTTTTTCTTAGCATCGTACATAATCTTATCAGCCCGCTTTAACATGCCAATAATATTATTTTGTTCCTCTTTCCATAGAACACCAATAGAAACACTGACCTGCCTGTTATCCATTTCTTTATGAAGTTTCTCTATTTTCTCAGAAAATCCCGCTTCCGAAATCTCTGCCTGGGCAACGACAAACTCATCACCGCCCACTCGGAACCCACTTCCCGGAAAAACTGACGCAATCGCAGATGCAGCCCGACGTATCAAATCATCTCCTGCCTCATGTCCATACACATCATTCATTTTTTTCAGACCATTCAAATCAATATAGGCAACCCCGATATTATGTAACATCTTTCCATCATAGGCTTCCACAACCTTGATATATTTATTTCTGTTGTAAAGCCCCGTGAGCATATCACGGTAACTTAAATTCTCTAACTGCTTCTGCCTTTCTTTTCTTTCCATGCTGTTTATAATAAAATACTGAATGGAAGATAACAGTGTCGGGTCGTCATAATGTTTTCTTGGATTGTCCACACCTAAAAATCCTATAATCTTATTTTTCTTTTTCAGCGGTACTGCAAGAAGCCTGTCCACCTCCTGTTCCTGAAGCATATCATAGGACTCAAAGCCGTTCTCCTGTTCTATATTTGACATAAAATAGACTTCATCTTTCTTAAAACACTCCATCCACACCGATATAACCTCAATCGGAACTGCCTGCAAATTTTCTATCTGTGCCGACACTCCCTCACTGACATATTCATAAGTATTTTTGAGTGCTTTTCCATCTTCTATTATCTCGAAAATATAGCTTCTGTCTCCCTTAAAATAATCATTAATGACACCCAGCAGGTTATTGACTGCCACATCTATATCAACATCTGAGGATAATGCTTTGACGCACTGTTCCAATGTCATGGATATGCTAAGACGCTCCTCAATCTCTGTCTTTTTCTTCAACAGTTGGTACATTTCCCGGTTCTGTTCACTCATTGATGCAATATACATGAATATCATTGCCATACCGATTGATAGATTGATGAGGGATACCCCATACCAGAATATCTGGACTGCCGCCGCCACAAGCGGTAACACAATATAAGAAAGCATAGATACAAAAATCTTCTTTCGTATATTCTTCCGAAACTGTAACAGCAATGACAAATCAATCAACATTGCAGCCACCGGTATCAATAATGAAATAAAATAACCCGTATTTCTGTGATAAAAATTATCCGCATCAAAATAATAATAGAAATTTGTAAACTGTGAAATAACGACAAGTACAACCCCTGTTGCACAAATATAGCCGACACTCTTTGCACGACTGATAGTTCTCCACTCTTCATCTGCAAATAGATAGCTGCACACATAGACATGAAAAAAGAACATAACCACATCACTCAATGCGAACACCATGAAATTGCTGATGTGTACGATAAAATATCCTGTTATTCCGGAATATCCACGGAATATATATGCAAGCGCATCATTGAAAAGAAGCAGTGCCGTAAAAACCTGCATCAAAAGCAGCCACTTTCTTTTTTTACTATCAAAGTTGTTGCTTAAATACATACACAATGACATAATCAGGCAAAAAAAACAGACACAGAAAAGTAATTCAGCCTGACCCTGCTGACTAAGAAACATTTATTTTTCCTCTTTCGCTACAAAAAATATTATATATGTCTGTCTGTCTGTCTGTCTGTCTGTCTGTCTGTCTGTCTGTCTGTCTGTCTGTCTGTCTGTCTGTCTGTCTGTCAAGATTATGCTTTTTTGATACATACATGTCAACCCTATCCGCCAAATCGGACATTTTTCCCTTCAAAAAGATACTTTCTAACTATTATAACATACTTTTTCTCAAAAAACCCTTACATAACCCTTACACTTTTGCGTTTTTGACAGCATTTTTTCTTATGTCTATGAATATTTACATAATTTTCCTGCCATATACATACAAAAAAACCGCCGGCATCTACATCTGAACAAGATGTATCTGTCGCGAGCTTTTTTTATAAATTACCCAATCAACACTTTTTTACCCTCAAAAGCAAACCTATATTTGCGGATGTGCCCCGCCGGTATGCCTTTTGCAATCTTTTTATTTAAAACAGCAAAAATCCGTTACACCTATAATCAGTATAACGGATTTCTGCTTCATTTACAATTCAGTTTTATTTACAATTCAACTTCATATACAACTGTGAAGTTTGAAAACAATCGGCATCTAATTGAAAATTAGTACACTCCCTGCGCGAGCATAGCATCGACAACCTTCTCAAAGCCTGCGATGTTAGCGCCTGCAACGTAGTCTGTCTGTCCGCCTACTGTTGCGTTGTATCTCTTAGCTGCGTCGCTTATGTTAGCGTAGATTGTCTCCATAATGCCCTTGAGCTTGCCGTCAACCTCCTCGAATGTCCATGAGAGTCTCTCAGAGTTCTGGCTCATCTCCAATGCGGAAGTAGCAACACCGCCTGCGTTGGCAGCCTTGCCGCCTACAAACAGTACGCCGTTAGCCTGTAAGTACTTTGTAGCCTCAAGAGTTGTAGGCATGTTAGCGCCCTCTGTTACAGATGTAACGCCATTAGCCACGAGCATCTTAGCGTCCTCGATGTCGAGCTCGTTCTGCGTTGCGCATGGAAGAGCTAAGTCTACCTTGTACTGCCATACACCATGCTCACCGTTCTTCTTCTCATGGTACTCTGCTGATTGACGAGCTGCTGCATACTCAGTAAGACGTGCTCTCTTAACCTCCTTAACCTCCTTGAGGAGTGCCACATCAATGCCCTCCGGGTCATAAACCCAGCCTGTAGAGTCTGAACATGTGACAACCTTAGCGCCGAGCTGATGTGCCTTCTCGATAGCGTAAATTGCAACATTTCCTGAACCTGACACAGCACATGTCTTGCCTGCGATGTCAATGCCGTGGTCTTTTAAGAGTGCATTTGTAAGGTATAAGAGACCATATCCTGTAGCCTGTGTACGGGCAAGTGAACCGCCGTATGTGAGTCCCTTACCTGTGAGCACGCCCTCAAAGCATCCGCGTATTCTCTTATACTGACCGAATAAAAATCCGATTTCTCTTGCGCCTGTTCCGATATCGCCTGCCGGAACATCTACATCTGCGCCGATATACTTATAAAGCTCTGTCATGAAGCTCTGGCAGAATGCCATAATCTCTCTGTCTGACTTTCCCTTAGGGTCGAAGTCTGAACCGCCCTTGCCGCCGCCAATAGGAAGTGTTGTGAGGGAGTTCTTAAATACCTGCTCGAAGCCAAGGAACTTGATGATACCAAGGTTGACAGACGGATGAAGTCTTAAACCACCCTTGTATGGTCCAATGGCATTATTAAACTGTACACGGAAACCTCTATTGACCTGAACCTGTCCCTTGTCGTCTACCCAAGGAACGCGGAACATAATCTGACGGTCTGGCTCAGTAATTCTCTCAAGAATTGCATTCTTTCTGTAAAGCTCCTCGTTTGCATCGATAACAGGTCTGAGTGAGTCAAGAACCTCTGTTACAGCCTGAAGAAATTCCGGCTCCGATGCGTTCTTCTCTTTAACTTTTGCAAGTACTTCATCAACGTATGACATAAAATTATACCTCCTAAAAGTAATGTTAGCCCAAGCTAATTCATGACAAAGCTTTCTTCACTTTGCTCTATTAATGCATTATACAATAAAAGTAAATCATACGCAATAAAAAATTTAAGATTATTAAATGAACTACCCATCACCTAAAGGTAATGGGCTTCTAAGGAGCTGACGCTCCTATTTAAGAAGTTTGATATTTGAGTTTCCACCTGACCAATCAGGCAATCCTTATTCTTACAGGCGTGTCCACTTCGCCTCTACCGTATAGG
>JBNMKO010000052.1:0-23921 GCA_050874385.1 Eubacteriales bacterium | reverse complement strand
GTATGAAAGATACAATGAGCTCTATGCGAATGGTCTGTCAGACTACCATCAGAGAATGTTGTCGCTTGACGATGACGAGAAAGTCTATAAAAAGAAGATATCGGACAATATGAATGACATTGCGAAAGATTATGATTTTAACCGCAATCTCGCCATAGAACGTCTAAAGACACACGATATGGCCGATGCCAAACAGCAGGGACAGCAGATTGTAGATGCGGCTTCAAAGGAGATTATAGGGCAGGTTATGCAGGACGCTGTCGACAATGTTGACAGTAAGATTGAGAAGGAGAAAGAGGATGCGCTTGAAAAGAAACAGGAGAAGAAGGAGCTTGAGGAGCGCATTGAGAAAGCCAAAGGGGAGAACCACAACAATGATGGCGAGGACGATGTAATGTATGAGATTAACAATGCCCTCGACGAGGTCAACAAGATAGGTTCGGGTGATGCGGCAAAAACTCCTGAGAGGTCTATGGGTCTTATGGTTGCACAGCTTCAGCTCTCATCGGAGGATGTCAAGGGACTTGTCGTTGATAACAAGCTTTAATTATATTTTTGGATATTATGACTACCATAGAAATCTTATAAATTAATGCAGCTTACCGGTTGGAGAAATATTTTAAGATATAGGAATTGATATGTGCAATAATTTATGGGGTTGTTATTTTAAATTTAAAATAAGGAGAATTATGTTTGTAATTGAAGAGGAACTAAAAAAGCTCCCGGGCAAGCCGGGAGTGTATATAATGCACGATGACCACGACAATATCATCTATGTCGGCAAGGCGATAAGCCTGAAAAACAGGGTGAGGCAGTACTTTCAGTCGTCGAGAAACCACACTGAGAAGATACGCCAGATGGTCAGCCATGTGAGTTATTTTGAGTATATTATAACGGATTCGGAGCTTGAGGCTCTTGTGCTTGAGAACAATCTGATAAAGGAGCACCGTCCAAAATACAACACCATGTTAAAGGACGACAAGACGTATCCATATATAAAGGTTACTGTTAATGAGGACTTCCCAAGAGTCCTCTTTTCGCGTGAGCTAAAAAAGGATAAGGCTAAGTATTTTGGGCCGTACACAAGTTCAGGTGCGGTAAAAGATACAATAGAGCTGTTGCGCAAGCTGTACAAGATAAGGACTTGCAACAGATGTCTTCCAAGAGACATAGGAAAGGAGCGTCCATGCCTTAATTACCATATTAAACAGTGCGATGCTCCGTGTCAGGGATATATTTCCAAGGAACAGTACAGGGAAAATATTGACAAAACTCTTGAATTTCTCAATGGAAATTATACAGGTGTAATTCATTCACTCAAAGAGAAGATGCAGACGGCATCCGGAAATCTTGAGTTTGAGGAGGCGGCAGTGTACCGTGACCTTCTAGCGAGCGTGCAGGCTGTGGCACAGAAGCAGAAGATTACCAACAGCGATATGCTTGACAAGGATATAATTGCGGCTGCAATAGATGGAAATACCTGTGTGGTTCAGGCTTTTTTTGTCAGGGAGGGCAGGCTTATCGGAAGGGACAAGTACAATATGGAGCTTGCGGCAACCGACACGAGAGCCGAGGTCATAACCGACTTTATAAAGCAGTTTTATGCAGGAATACCATTTGTTCCAAGACAGATTATGGTTCAGGAGGAGCTTCCCGACGCGAAGCTTCTTGAGGAGTGGTTGAGTGCTAAGAGGGGCTCAAAAGTGGATATTGTCGCACCTAAGAAGGGACAGAAGGAGAAGCTTGTAGAGCTCGCACAGAAGAATGCCGAGATGGTTCTTGCGCAGGATATAGATAAATTACAGCGCGAGAAGAGAAGGACGACGGGCGCTGTGAAGGAGATAGAGGAACTTTTGGGGATAGAGAGCGCGTACCGCATGGAGGCTTATGATATATCGAATATCAGCGGCGCACAGTCGGTTGGCTCGATGGTCGTGTACCAGGACGGCAGACCAAAGAGAAACGATTACCGCAAGTTCAGGATAAAGACAGTCGTGGGGCCTAACGACTATGCCAGCATGGAGGAGGTTCTCACAAGAAGATTTACACATGAAAATGACTCAAGTTTTGACACTGTTCCAGACCTTATCATGATGGACGGCGGACGCGGACAGGTAAATATATGCCTTGGAGTGCTTGAAAAGCTTGGGCTTGACATAAAGGTGTGCGGAATGGTGAAGGACGACAACCACCGCACAAGGGGACTGTACTACAATAATATTGAGATACCTATAAGCAGGGACAGTGAGGCTTTCAAGCTCATAACGAGGATACAGGATGAGGCGCACCGCTTTGCAATCGAGTATCACAGAAGTCTTAGAAGTGTAAATCAGGTGAAGTCGATACTTGACGACATAGAGGGCATTGGGCCGACAAGAAGAAAAGCACTTATGCACTATTTTAAGGATGTGGAGCATATAAGGGAGGCGAGCGAGGAGGAACTTGCACAGGTTGACGGAATGAATGCAAGGGCAGCAGCATCAGTGTACAATTTTTTCCACAGACAGGAAAGATAAATAACTTTTTTTTGTGTGGCGTGTGTGGTATAATGAAAATAATAAATAACCATTCAGGAGGCGGACATGAAGTTAGGTAATAACGAAGTACAGCTTACAAAGATTGTTGAGAAGATGGGACTTACAAATCTCACACCACAGATTGACACGGACACAAAATATGTCACACAGCCGGATGTTAACAGACCGGCACTTCAGCTTGCAGGCTTTTATGACCATTTTGATAATGAGAGAGTGCAGATTATCGGATATGTCGAGGAAGCCTATATTGAGACACTTGACAGGGAGACAAGGGTTCAGAGATATCGCCAGCTTATGGAGAGCAATATTCCATGCCTTATTTTCTGCCGCTCCCAGCAGCCTGACCAGGATTTGCTCGAGCTCGCATTAAAGTACGAGATACCTCTTTTGAGCTCCGACGCATCCACATCGTCTTTTATGGCGGAGATTATCCGCTGGCTCAAGGTACAGCTTGCGCCGACAATCTCAATCCACGGAGTTTTGGTCGATGTATTCGGCGAGGGCGTTCTCATCATGGGTGAGAGCGGTATCGGTAAGAGTGAGGCGGCTCTTGAGCTTATAAAGAGAGGACACCGACTTGTAACGGATGATGTTGTCGAGATTAAGAAGGTGAGCGACGAGACACTTATAGGAACGGCACCTGATATCACAAGACATTTTATCGAGCTTAGAGGTATCGGTATCATCGATGTAAAGAGCCTTTTCGGAGTTGAGAGCATCAAGGAGACACAGGGAATTGACATGGTTATCAAGCTCGAGGACTGGGACAAGGACAAGGAGTATGACCGCCTCGGACTTGAGGAGACCTACACGGAAATTCTTGGAAACAAGGTTGTAAGCCACAACATTCCTATTCGTCCGGGACGTAACCTTGCCATCATTGTTGAGACGGCGGCGGTCAACTGGAGACAGAGAAAGATGGGTTACAATGCAGCTCAGGAGCTCTACAACCGAGTTCAGCAGAATCTTAACAGAGGAATGGAATAAAACACAGGGGTGCGGCATATTATTATACTGGAATATGACGGGCAGCAGGCGTTTAGTTTGCCGCACATTCGGAGGACATAGTGGATAAAATAGAAGCGTTAATCAGAGATTTTATACCGGAAAACAGTATATTTATCGATGAGCCAATGAAAAAACATACTACCTTCCGCATAGGAGGGCCGGCGGATATCCTTGTAAAGCCATCGGATATAGAGCAGATTAAGAGACTGTGCATGGAATGTAAGAGTGAAAATGTTCCATATATTATACTTGGAAATGGAAGCAATGTGCTTGTATCGGATGACGGAATAAGGGGAGTTGTCATTCTGCTCCTTGAAAATTATGAGCGCATCCGCGTTGAAGGTGATGTAATCACGGCGCAGGCTGGTGCGAGACTGTCTAAGATAGGGGCAGCGGCGCTCAGGGCATCACTTTCCGGCTTTGAATTTGCCTGTGGTATTCCGGGAACACTTGGCGGTGCATGTATTATGAATGCAGGTGCCTACGGAGGTGAGATGAAGGATATTCTTCTTAGCGTCACGGCTATGGACAAGGACGGAAACATAAGGGAATATGAACCCCATGAGATGGGTCTTGGGTACAGGGACAGCCGTTTTGCCAAGGAAGGACTTATTGTCCTTGAGGCTAAGATGCAGCTAAACAAGGGAAATCAGAGTGAGATAGAGGCAGCCATGAAGGATTTGGCGGTGCGAAGAAGAGAAAAGCAGCCGCTCGAATTTCCAAGCGCGGGAAGCACATTTAAGCGTCCGGAGGGGTATTTTGCCGGAAAGCTTATAATGGATGCCGGGCTTAGAGGATTTTGCGTGGGAGACGCGTGTGTGTCGGAGAAGCATTGCGGCTTTGTGGTAAATAAAGGCAATGCGACGGCAAATGATGTGTGCACACTTATGCATGAGGTGTCCGACACTGTAAAGGATAAGTTCGGAGTGACACTTGAGCCGGAGATTAAGATAATCGGAACTAAATATTGACATGGATGCTTTTGTATGTGAAGCAATTTTTAGTTGACATATTCGTTATATGGATGTAACCTAGACAAGTATTGATTTTTACCCTTTGTAGTGCTTATTAGTTTGTGGGAGGCGGGTAGAATGAGGATAGTCATTGTTACGGGAATGTCCGGAGCCGGCAAGACCACGGTACTCAAGATGTTCGAGGACATCGGGTATTACTGTGTTGACAATATGCCGGTTGCACTTGTTGAGAAGTTTGTTGAGCTTGCTGTGGCGGGCAATTCGGATTTAAAAAATATAGCCCTTGGTGTGGATATAAGAAGCGGACAGGCATTTGCGGGGTTTGACGAGGTGCTTGAGCACATGAGCAATTCGGGTGTCAAGTATGAGATACTTTTTCTGGATTGCGCGGACAATGTGCTTGTCAAGCGGTATAAGGAGACAAGGCGCAGCCATCCGCTTGCGGTTGGTGACAGAATTGACAAGGGCATTGCCCTTGAACGTCAGGCACTTGCTTTTTTGAAGAGAAAGTCTGACTATATTATTGATACAAGTTCTCTTTTGACGAGGGATTTGAGACAGGAAATTGAGAGAATTTTTGTGCAGGATGAGAAGTATAACAATCTATTTGTGACAATTCTCTCGTTTGGATTTAAGTATGGGATTCCGGCGGATGCCGACCTTGTTTTTGACGTGAGGTTTCTGCCAAATCCATACTATGTTGACAAGTTAAAGCCGCTCACAGGCAATGACAAGCCCATACAGGACTATGTGATGGGTTGTCCGCAGGCTGTTGAGTTTATGGATAAGCTGGAGGATATGATTAATTTCCTCATACCTAATTATATTTTAGAGGGTAAGAACAGCCTTGTGATTGCCATAGGCTGCACTGGGGGAAAGCATCGCTCAGTGACGCTTGCCAACGAATTATACAGGAGACTTTCAGACAAAGATTACGGTATCAAGATTGAACACCGTGATATTATGCTTGATGCTCTCCGGAAAAAATGAGCCTGAATATACGATTAAGAACAGAGGCGGATGGGATGGGTGCCGATGTCATTTTCAAGTGATGTTAAGCAGGAGCTGGCGGAATATATGACGGAAGCCAGACACTGCCTGATTGCGGAGCTGTCTGCCATGATCAGCATGAGTGCCAAAATCAGGAAAAAGAAAAATGGATATGAGATTGTATCATCAACCGAGAATATAGCCGTGGCGAGAAAGCTGGCTGCATATATAAAAAACGGTTTTAATTATATGCCACAGGTATGTGTGCGCTGTGCAGGACATGTGGGTAACAGCCACCATATTTATACAGTGAGAGTTGAGGACTGTGAGGTCGCAGCACAGATACTTATGGTGACTAAGCTTATGAGCGTGGAGGAGGAGCCTTCAGACGATTTGATGCCGAAGAATAACATGGCAATCAAGAGTGAATGTTGTAAGAGGGCATTTATAAGGGGTGCATTTCTCACGTCGGGCAGTATGAGCGACCCGGAAAAATTTTATCATTTTGAAATTGTGTGTCCTACAGAACGAAAAGCTGAGTTCATTCAGTCGATTCTTGTAGGATTTACGTTTGATGCACGAATAGTTCAACGCAAGAAATATTACGTTGTCTATATAAAAGAAGGTGAGCAGATTGTGGATTTGCTAAATATCATGATGGCTCACCGCGCGCTTTTAAACCTTGAGAATGTGAGAGTGCTCAAGGAAGTGCGCAACTCTATTAATCGTCAGGTCAACTGCGAGACGGCGAACCTTAACAGGACAGTTTCGGCGGCGGTCAAACAGTTGGAAGACATTAATTACATTAAAGATACTGTAGGACTTGACAGCCTGAGTGAGGGACTGATGGAGATTGCAGTTCTGAGGGCAGAGCACACGGAGGTTTCGCTCAAGGAGTTGGGAGAGATGCTTTCGCCGCCTGTCGGGAAGTCAGGAGTTAATCACCGTCTCAGAAAAATAAGCGAGATTGCAGATGATTTGAGACAGAACAAATTATAAAGATATGGAGAGAGTATTATCATGATTCAGAAGAATATTAAAATTCAGATTCCAACCGGTTTAGAAGCAAGACCTGTAGCAGTATTGGTACAGATTGCAAGCAAGTATGACAGCTCAATTTTTATCGAGTCGGGAACAAAGAAGGTTAATGCAAAGAGTATTATGGGAATGATGGCACTTGGACTTGACACTGACGAGGAGGTTACAGTCATAGCAGACGGCAAGGACGAGGAGGATGCCATAAAGGGAATGGAGGAATTTATCACATCCGCTAAGTAAGATTAAGAACATATTTATTTGTAAAAGCTCCCCGGCTCTGTCTGAGGAGTTTTTGCTTATATACGGTTGTGTATGGAGGTACTTATGGATTTTACACATTTGCATGTGCATACAGAATACAGTCTGCTTGACGGTTCAAGCAAGATAAAGGAGCTGCCGGCGAGGGCAAAAGAGCTTGGCATGGACAGTCTTGCTATAACCGACCACGGTGTAATGTACGGTGTCATAGATTTTTACCGCGCGTGCAAGGCAGTTGGGATAAAGCCTATCATCGGCTGTGAGGTCTATGTTGCACCCGGCTCAAGATTTGACAAGGAGGCGGTAGGTCAGGGCGATGACAGATACTATCACCTTGTGCTCCTCGCCGAGAATAATACAGGATATTCCAATCTTATGAAGATTGTCTCAAGGGGGTTTACGGAGGGTTTTTACTACAAGCCAAGAGTTGACTATGAGGTGCTCACGAAATACCATGAGGGTATAATCGCCCTCAGCGCATGTCTTGCCGGTGAGGTCGCGAGGGATATCACAAGAAGTAACTATGAGGAGGCAAAAAAGGCGGCACTTCACTATCAGGAAATCTTTGGTGAGGGGAATTTCTTTCTTGAGCTTCAAGACCACGGAATACCTGCACAGAGGCTTGTAAATCAGGAGCTTATGAGGATGAGCAGGGAGACGGGCATAGAGCTTGTCTGCACCAACGACATACATTACACCTTTGCGGAGGATGCCGAGGCACATGACCTTCTGTTGTGCCTACAGACGGGAAAAAAGGTCACGGACAAGGACAGAATGAGATATGAGGGCGGACAGTACTACTGCAAATCCCCGGAGGAGATGGCACAGCTCTTTCCGTATGCACCGCAGGCGCTTGAGAACACACATAAGATTGCGCAAAGATGTAATGTCGAGATAGAGTTCGGGCACACCAAGCTTCCTAAGTACGAAGTGCCGGAAGGGTATGACTCGTGGACATATCTTCTGCATCTGTGCAACGAGGGACTTGTAAAGCGTTATGGTGATAAGGCCAAGCTTCACAGGGAGAGGCTTGACTATGAGCTCGGCGTTATAAAGACCATGGGATATGTGGACTACTTCCTTATAGTATGGGACTTCATCAATTATGCAAAGCAGAACGGCATAGCGGTTGGACCGGGAAGAGGCTCGGGAGCCGGAAGCATAGTGGCGTACTCTCTTGCAATCACGGACATTGACCCTATAAGGTACAATCTGCTTTTTGAGCGATTTTTAAATCCTGAGCGAGTTTCCATGCCTGATATTGACGTTGACTTCTGTTTCGAGCGCCGTCAGGAAGTAATAGACTATGTTGTTAGAAAATATGGCAAGGACAAGGTTGTGCAGATTGTGACCTTTGGTACTCTTGCCGCAAAAGCGGTCATAAGGGATGTCGGGAGAGTGCTCGATATGCCTTATATCGAAGTGGACAGGGTTGCAAAGCTTGTGCCGAATGAGCTTGGAATAACTCTTGACAAGGCGCTTGCCGAAAGTCAGGATTTAAAGGCGATGTATGACAATGACTCTGAGGTCAAGCATCTTATAGATATGGCGCGAAGGCTTGAGGGACTTCCAAGGAACACCTCGATGCACGCCGCCGGTGTTGTCATCTGTCAGAAGGCGGCGGACGAGTTCGTTCCGCTGTCAAGGGGCGGTGACGGCACGATAACGACACAGTACACCATGACAACCCTTGAGGAGCTTGGGCTTTTAAAGATGGATTTTCTCGGACTTAGAACCCTCACGGTGATACAGGATGCGGTAAATCTTGTAAACAGAGCACATCCGGGCACACTTGACATAGGTAAGATTGACTATGATGACCAGAATGTCATGGAACTTATAGGTTCAGGCCATACGGAGGGAATATTCCAGCTTGAAAGTCCAGGTATGAAGAACTTCATGAAGGAACTAAAACCTAAGAGCCTTGAGGACATCACCGCCGGAATATCGCTGTACCGCCCGGGACCTATGGAGTTTATTCCAAAATATATAAGAGGAAAGAATAATCCAAATGAGATTGTGTACGAATGTCCTCAGCTTGAGAGCATTTTGAGCACCACTTACGGGTGTATCGTCTATCAGGAGCAGGTTATGCAGATTGTGCGTGACCTCGCAGGATATACGCTCGGACGAAGTGACCTTGTGCGTCGAGCCATGTCAAAAAAGAAGGCTGCCGTCATGGAGAAGGAGCGGCAAAATTTCATATACGGCAACAAGGAGGAGGGTGTTCCGGGCTGTATAGCCAACGGAATACCTGAGGAGACGGCAAAGAAAATATATGATAACATGATTGATTTTGCAAAGTACGCGTTCAACAAGTCGCATGCGGCTTGCTATGCGGTAGTATCTTATCAGACAGCTTACCTCAAATGCTACTACCCTAAGGAGTTTTTTGCCGCGCTTATGACGAGCGTGCTCGCAAACAATTCCAAGGTGGCATCGTATGCTTATGTGTGCAAACAGATGGGCATAGATATTTTGCCGCCGAATATAAATGAAGGTGAAGGAAATTTCTCAGTAAGCGGGAATGGAATTATGTATGGTCTTTCTGCGTTAAAAAGTATAGGAAAACCTGTTATAGATTCGATTATCGAGGAGCGCGAGGCAAACGGCAAGTTTACGGGGCTTGAGGACTTTATCAGCAGGCTTTCGGGCAGGGAGGTAAATAAAAGGTCGCTTGAGAGCTTTATAAAATCTGGTGCATTTGACTGCTTTGGCGCGAACAGACATCAGATGATGCTTGTGTATGCAAATGTTATAGACAACATAAGCAGCGAGAGAAAAAATAATATTGCGGGTCAGATGTCACTGTTTGACATGTTTGAGGAAAAGCACGACAAGGTCAGCATGCCAAATGTCCCTGAGTACGACAAGGAGCAGCTTTTGGCATACGAGAAGGAGGTTCTGGGCGTTTATGTAAGCGGACATCCTATGGATGACTACGACGCGCTGTGGCGTAAGCATATAACAAATGTGAGCTCTGATTTTGTCAACGATGAGGACAATCCGCCAAAGGTAAATGAGGGCGAGAAGGTTACTGTCGGAGGCATAATTACCGCAAAGAGTGTGAAAAATACTAAGACAGGAAAGCTCATGGCATACATCACGCTTGAGGATGTGCTTGGAGCTGTCGAGGTCATGGTATTTCCGCGCGATTATGAGAAATACCGCGATAAGCTGGTTGAGGACAATAAGGTGTTTATAGAGGGGCGTGTAAGCATCAACGAGGATGAGAACGGAAAGCTTGTCTGCTCGGGAGTAACGGCTTTTGATGAGATACCAAGAGTATGCTGGATACAGTTTGCAAACAAACAGGCGTACCTTGAGGCACAGCCCGAGCTTGACAGAATAATAGCCCTGTCGGACGGCAATGATACGATTACAATTTACTGTCGTGAGGAAAAACAGCGAAAAGTTCTTCCTAAGAGCCAGAGCATTATGGCGGAGGGCAATACCCTGAAACAGCTTATAGACAGATTTGGTGAGGAGAATGTGAAGGTGGTATAAAAGAAATTTAAATTATACTATTGAAAATAATTTGATTTAGGGTTATTATAAGAAAAAACTGACATTGTTAAAAATTTCACTGTTTAAAAGGACATTTAAACATCGGTAGAACGGAGGATATTATGGCTAAGGAAATTAAGACAATCGGTGTACTCACAAGCGGCGGCGATGCGCCGGGAATGAATGCTGCAATTCGTGCAGTTGTTCGTACAGCTATTGCAAAGGGACTCAAGGTTAAGGGAATTTTAAAGGGGTACAATGGTCTTCTCAATGAGGAGATTATTGATATGGATGCGCTCAGTGTGGCAGATATCATACACAGGGGCGGAACAATTCTCTATACGGCAAGATGTCTTGAGTTTATGACTCCTGAAGGTCAGCAGAAGGCTGCCGATATTTGTAAGAAGCATGGTATAGACGGACTTATAGTTATAGGTGGTGACGGTTCTTTCCGCGGTGCGCAGAAGCTTGCCGCACTTGGAGTTAACACAATAGGTGTTCCTGGAACTATCGACCTTGATGTCGCATGTTCGGATTATACTATCGGATTTGATACAGCGATTAACACAGCTATGGAGGCCATTGACAAGATAAGAGATACTTCAACATCACATGAGAGATGCAGTATCATCGAGGTTATGGGACGTAATGCAGGATATATAGCTTTATGGTGTGGTATCGCCAACGGTGCGGAGGATATTTTGCTTCCTGAGCGCTATAACAACGATGAGCAGACCCTTATCAACAGCATTATAAATAATCGTAAGAAGGGCAAGAGACATCATATTATAATCAATGCCGAGGGCATCGGACATTCAAGCAGCATGGCTAGAAGAATTGAGGCTGCCACAGGCATTGAGACAAGAGCTACGATACTTGGACACATGCAGCGAGGCGGAAGCCCTACATGTAAGGACAGAATGTACGCATCAATCATGGGCGCTTATGCGGTTGACTGTCTGATTGCAGGCAAGAGCAAGAGAGTTGTAGCACATTCTCATGGTGAGTTCGTAGATTACGATATTGACGAGGCACTTGCTATGAAGAAGGATATCGACGAGTACCAGTACACGATAAGCAGGAATTTGGCTAGATAATGCTGCTGCTTACAGCTATGAGAGTAGTGTGGAAAATACGCAAAAGAGCGTTTTCATTACTATTTGAGTCACTGCAAAAGCAGTGACAAGTGGAAGTTTTATGAAATAAAAGAGCTATAAAATGCGCAGTATTTTGTAGATGGATATGTATGGCAGCACGATAATAATCAGGTATAATTAAGATAGGAACAGGTAATGATTACAAGCACATCAAACGCACAGATTAAGAATGTAATTAACCTCATCAAAAAGTCTAAGGACCGCAAGGCCCAAGGACTTTTTGTTGTTGAGGGGAAGAGAATGTTCGAGGAGACACCGCGTGAGCGTATTCACAGCCTTTTTGTCTCCGAGAGCTATGAAAAGGAGAACAGGGACAGCCTCTTGGGATACTCATATGAGACTGTATCGGATGAGGTTTTTTCGCATATGTCGGACACAAAGACACCGCAAGGGATTATGGCGCTCGTGAAAATGTCCGAATACTCGGTTTTAGATATGTTGCAGGATGAAAATCCGCTCATAATGATACTCGAAAACCTCCAAGACCCTGGAAATCTCGGAACGATAATAAGAACAGCCGAGGGGGCAGGCGTTGACGGGATAATAATGACGACGGGAACAGTGGATATATATAATCCGAAAGTTATCCGTTCCACGATGGGGGCGATGTACCGCATGAAGTTTGCATATACGGACAAGCTTTGCGACACAGTCGGACTTTTAAAAAGCAGGGGGATTACGACGTATGCGGCACATCTAAAAGGCGCTGTAGACTATGTGACCTGTGATTATAAAAAGGGGACGGCGTTCTTTATAGGTAATGAGGGAAACGGGCTCACGGACGAGGCGACAAAGCTTGCCGACAGGAAGATAATCATCCCGATGAAGGGCAGTTTGGAGTCGTTAAATGCCGCTGTCAGCGGGGCTTTGCTAATGTATGAGGCTTTCAGACAGAGAAGGTCTTGACAATTCTTACATAAGTTGTTACAATAAGGCGTAACATTTCTTAACAATTTTGTAACAATTAATTAATGGAGAGTTGAAGATGAGAAGGAACAAGAAGTTTTATGTGTACATGATGCTATTTGTAGTACTCATTGCACAGCTTGCGTTTTCAGGCAAGGCACTTGCAGGTACGGATGCAGCGGCATCTGTGGGAACAGCGGAAGTCGGAACAGCTGACGCGCAGGCAGACGGCACTGTAGCCCTTTACAATTCAGATAATTTATCGGAAAATACTCAGGCAGCAGTATT
The DNA here is from genome assembly GCA_050874385.1 of Eubacteriales bacterium. GTDB lineage: Bacteria > Bacillota > Clostridia > Lachnospirales > Lachnospiraceae > CAG-882. The sequence continues at coordinate 11,258 of JBNMKO010000052.1, read as the reverse complement.
TGCATTAGAGTCAGGTGCGGATACAATTGAGGAGGCACAGGAGGCTAAGGTTGAGCCTAAGATAGTGTACAACAGCACACTTGCAGCTAATGGAGAGATTGTTGATGAGCTCACAGAAAATACAGGAAAAAGTGACTTTGAGAATAAGGTCATTTCCTACTGCGAGGACAGAATTAATATTTATGCACAGCCGGATGACACATCGGAAGTTGTGGGATGTATGTACTCACGTTCACAGGCGGACATAATAGAGAAGGGTGAGATATGGACTAAGATTTCATCCGGAAATGTTGTCGGGTATGCGAAGAACACTTATCTTCTTTTTGGCGAGGAGGCAGACAAGGTTGCCCCTTTCATCGGAGATAAGACTACAGTTGTTGAGGCGGCGGAGCTTCCTGTATATGCCTCAGCGGATGCCGGCAGTGCGGTTATCGCAACCTACTATGCAGGCGAGACGATAAGCGCTTATGAGCAGATTGGCAACTGGGTTCTTGTCGAGTGCGAGAGCGGATATGGCTATGTGGAGAACAGCGGCATAAGCTCGACATACGACCTTGCGACAGCATGGACTATCGACGAGGAGAACGCATATTTTGCCGAGCAGGCGAGAATAGAAGCCGAGAGAAGAGAGGCGGAGCGTGTTGCGGCTGCCAAGGCGGCGATGACACAGAGCTCAGGCATTACAAGAACAACAAATGCCTCTATGAGTGCAAGTGACTCAGAGGTTTACCTTCTTGCATGTATCATAGAGTGGGAGGCAGGCTGGGAGCCTTACGAGGGCAAGCTTGCGGTTGCAAATGTTGTTCTCAACAGAGTTAGAAGCTCAAGGTTCCAGCAGAACAGCATAACGGATGTTGTGTATGCGCCGGGACAGTTTACAGGTGTAATTGACGGCAACGGAAATGTGTCAGAGCGTTTCTCAACGCTTCTTGCAAACGGTCCATCCCATCAGGAGTCATATACAGCGGCAAATGAAGCACTTGCCGGTGTGAACAATATCGGAGATTACCTTTTCTTCATCAGTGTGAAGAAGGCGAACTATGCAGTATATTCAAAGTATACGGTTTTAAACAATCATTGCTTCTATTCATACTAAGTAACTTTTTAGAGCAAGTATAAAAGCTTTGCAATATAACGAAGTTTATAAGACTTTGTTGTGTTGCAGAGCTTTTTTGTTTACATGAGCAGCAAATGGGCGTATTCTGACTTGAAAACGATAAATAGGAATATAGTCTGATAAATGGAAATATCAGTTGTAAAAAGTGTTGCATTAGTGTATTATAAAACATAAGCTAGTTAAATTCAAAGTAAGGAGGGGAAAATAATGAATGCAATGATATGGCTGATTTTGTTTGTTGTGCTGGTCGTGTTTGAGATAGCTACCATGGGACTTACAACGATATGGTTTGCGGCGGGTTCTCTTGTAGCTTTTTTTGCATCACTGTTTCATGTGACGTGGTGGCTTCAGTTTATAATTTTCATTGTGATATCGCTTATAATGCTGATATTTACAAGACCGTTTGCCGTGCGATATGTCAACAGACATACTCAAAAGACAAATATAGACAGTATTATAGGACAGACAGGGCGTGTTATTGCACAGATTGACAATGCGCAGGCATCGGGCTATGTGGTTGTCAATGGTCTTGAGTGGGCAGCAAGGTCGGCTGATTCAAGTATTATAGAGGTCGACACGATGGTCACGGTAAAGGCTATAGAGGGCGTTAAGCTTATAGTTGAACGTAAAAGTTCAGACTTAAATTAAATTTATAAAGCAGGGAGGATTTAGAAAATGGAAGGCATTGTTGGATTTATTATTGTGGCAGTCATCATTCTTGTGATTTTGGCATCATGTATCAAGATTGTGCCACAGGCTCAGGCGATAGTTCTTGAGCGTCTTGGAGCTTACAAGGAGACATGGAATGTAGGTATCCATTTTAAGGTTCCTTTCATCGATAAGATGGCAAGGAAAGTTGTACTTAAAGAGCAGGTAGCGGATTTCCCTCCACAGCCTGTTATCACAAAGGATAATGTTACGATGAGAATTGATACCGTTATCTTTTTCCAGATTACAGACCCTAAGCTTTTTGCTTACGGTGTTGAGAACCCGATTATGGCTATCGAGAACCTCACAGCGACGACACTCAGAAATATAATCGGTGAGCTCGCTTTTGACCAGACACTTACATCCCGTGAGGTTATCAACTCCAAGATGAGAGTTTCCCTCGATGTGGCTACCGACCCATGGGGCATCAAGGTAAACAGAGTGGAAGTTAAGAACATTATTCCACCGGCAGCTATTCAGGACGCGATGGAGAAGCAGAAGAGAGCAGAACTTGAGAAGATTGAGGCGGTAACACGTTCAGAAGGACAGAAGCAGTCAGCAGTCCTTGTGGCAGAAGGTAAGAAGCGCTCCATGATTCTTGACGCGGAGGCTGAGAAGGAGTCCGCTATTCTCCGCGCAGAGGCTCAGAAGCAGAAGATGGTCAAGGAGGCAGAAGGTCAGGCCGAGGCTATAAGAGTTGTCCAGATGGCTAATGCGGAAGGTCTCAAGATGATTAAGGAGGCAGGAGCTGACGAGGCAGTGTTAAGGCTCAAGAGCCTGGAGGCATTCGAGAAGGCTGCCGACGGCAAGGCTACCAAGATTATCATTCCGTCGGAAATTCAGGGAATGGCAGGACTTGCGAAGTCTGTTGTTGAAGTTGTAAAGGAAAATGCCGAATAACATGAAAAGAACTGTAAGGCAGTGACATGTAAGAATATAATAAAAAGGAGAAAAAATACACATGAGCGAACCAATCGAGTTCCGATATGACACACAGCTTCTCATTGAGGGTGAGAACCTTGACGAGGATGCCATCAACGAGTATTTTACAGAGCACTTTAAGGGGGATTGTCTTTTGGCAGTCGGCGATGAGGAGCTTATCAAAATTCATTTCCATACCAACGAGCCATGGAAGGTTTTAGAGTACTGCAGAACACTCGGGGAGATATACGATATCGTTGTTGAGGATATGGACAGACAGGCGAGAGGGCTTCACGGTTAAATTATGGATTATAAAAAAGGTCTTTCGGCATACCAGCTAAAGGTCATCGCCATTGTGGCGATGACCTTTGACCATATAGCATGGATGTGGGTTCCGACGGCATCGCTTTTGGGACGGCGCATGCACATAATTGGGCGGATTACAGCACCGGTGATGTGCTATCTTTTGGTTGAGGGATATATACATACCCATGATATCAGAAGGTACACAATAAGACTGGGGTTGTTTGCTGTGGTATCCGCCTTTCCTTTTTATTTTTTTGAGAGATGTGCGGGCATGGCAGTAGGTTGTCTGCCTTCATTTGGAATGATTTATACGCTTTTTCTGGCGCTGCTTGTTCTCAGGGTATACGACAGTCAGAAGATGCAGTGGGGAAAAAAGCGCGCGGTGATTTTTATATTGTTTGTGCTGTCGTTCATGGGTGACTGGGCAGGGCTTGGAATAGCGTGGCCGCTCATAATGTATGTACACAGGGAGGACAAAAAAGCACAGCTAAAGCTTCTTGCATACACGACAGCGATGTTTGCGGCTTTGCTTGCCCTCAATGGAGCAATGTCTGATATTTCAGCTCCTTATAGTTCATTATTCCAGTTTGGAATGTTGCTGGCAGTGCCGATAGTGGGGGCATATAATGGGACACTCGGAGGGAAAAAAGGCGGGAAATGGTTCTTTTATGTGTATTATCCGGCACATATGCTCATTATTGCGCTGTCGAAGCTGCTAATTAATTAAAAAGGATAGGGATTTTGTTTGCTTATGGAAAGTATTGATTGGTATTGAAATACAGCAAGGAAGATTGTCGGTAGTCAACGTATTATGACATATAGTGAGTAAATGCATTGTAAAAAAATTGTTGTAGATAAATTCATCGCACATAGAAATATAATGAATAAATATGCAAAAGATTATGTAGAAATGTATTATTATACATTGACATGTGAATGAAGATGGTGTATTCTGTAAAAAAATGCAGGATAAAGCTATGCAAAGGGAGGCACACCATGAATTTAAAGGGACGCGATTTTTTGACGTTGAAGGATTTTACAAAGGAAGAGATTATATATCTTATTGACCTTGCGGCAGATTTGAAGGACAAGAAGAAGAATGGCATACCTGTTGACCATCACAGGGGGAAGAACGTTGCACTTATATTTGAAAAGACAAGTACGAGAACACGCTGTTCCTTTGAGGTAGCGGCACATGACCTCGGAATGGGAACGACATACCTTGACCCGTCAGGTTCACAGATAGGCAAGAAGGAGAGCATCGCTGACACGGCAAGAGTTTTAAGCCGCATGTATGACGGAATTGAGTACCGCGGTTTCGGTCAGAATATTGTCGAGGAGCTTGCAAAGTATTCAGATGTTCCTGTGTGGAACGGGCTCACAAATGAGTATCATCCTACACAGATGCTTGCGGACATGCTGACAATCAGGGAGCATTTTGGAAAGCTTGAGGGCATCAATTTTACATATATGGGCGATGCGCGCTACAACATGGGAAATTCACTTATGATTGCCTGTGCAAAGCTCGGTCTCAATTTCACGGCTTGCACAAACAAGAAGTATTTTCCTAACGAGGAGCTTGTAAAGCTCTGTGAGGGATATGCTGCCAAGTCAGGCGCTACAATAACGCTCACTGAGGACGTTGATGCCGGAACAAAGGGCGCAGATGTCATTTACACCGATGTGTGGGTATCTATGGGCGAGCCGTCAGAGGTGTGGGAGGAGCGCATACATGACCTTCTTCCATATCAGGTCAACAAAAAGGCGATGGACAATGCAGGCCCACAGGCTGTATTTATGCACTGTCTGCCGGCGTTCCATGATTTAAAGACTACAGTGGGCGCACAGATACATGACAAGTTCGGGCTCGACGAGATGGAAGTTACTGACGAAGTGTTCGAGTCGCCGCAGTCTATTGTGTTTGACGAGGCGGAGAACCGCATGCACACCATAAAGGCAGTTATGGATGCAACTGTATAGTCGATTTTGATAGAAAAAATATTATCGTAAAACTTTTTTCGGATAAGAGAAATAAAGGGGCACTTGAATTATGGCATCGTGAATGGTATTATGAAAGATATCACTTGCGGTGCCATATTGTTGTGGAATTGTATGGCGGAAAAAATTGGTAACAGATTGTAAGGGTAAGTCAAAGAGGGAGAGAGTATGGCTGCAAAAAAAGAAATGGTGCTAAGGCGGATAAGGATTGTAGTTGACGTTTTAAATGTTATACTCAGCGTTGCTGTTGTGGGAGTGACAGTGTATACATTTTTGGATGCACGCCACAGAATGAATATTTTTCCATATATATTTTATCTTGGAGCGTTCATAAATGCCATAACGGGAATAAAACATATGATATCGGATAAAAAATTGCAGGGGATAGCGGTGTTTGTTTTCGCTGTTGTTTTGGTGGCGGCGGGGCTGTTTTGCGGAAGAATAGTGGGTGCGAACCTTTAGTGGTGTTTTGCTTGAATATAGGTACGGAGGATTGATATGAAAGATAAGGTATTGCAGATTTTGAGAGAGACGGACGGCTTTATCTCGGGGCAGGAGATATGTAACAGGCTTTCGGTGTCAAGAACGGCTGTGTGGAAAGCTATTAAGCAGCTTAGGGACGAGGGCTATGGCATAGAGGCGGTGAACAATAAGGGCTACCGCCTCGGTGAAGCACCGGATGTCATATCGGAGCAGGAGCTAAAAAGTCTGTTTCATACGGAGTGGCTCGGGAGTAAGATACTGTATTTTGACTCGATAGACTCGACAAACAATGAGTTAAAAAGGCAGGCTGAGAGTGGCGTGCATCACGGACTTTTGGCGGTTGCAGAGGAGCAGACCGCGGGCAGAGGAAGAAGAGGCCACGCGTGGGTGTCACCTCCGGGAACGGGCATATGGTTCTCATTTCTTCTAAAGCCTGAGATTGCGCCGGACAAGGCATCAATGCTCACACTCGTGGCTGCTATGGCTGTGTCAAGGGCGATAACGGAGGTCACTGGGCTTGAGTCGCAGATAAAGTGGCCGAATGACATCGTGGTCAACAAAAAGAAGGTGTGCGGCATGCTCACCGAGCTGTCGGCGGAGATGTCATGTATCAACTACGTTGTCATAGGAATAGGCATAAATGCAAACATGAAGGAGTTTCCTGATGAGATTAAGGAGACGGCAAGTTCACTTTACATCGAGTCCGGCAAGCCGGTAAAGAGGGCAGCAGTAATAGAGGCTGTGGCAAGGTATTTTGAGAAGTATTACGCTGAGTTTGTCAAGGCGGGAGACTTGTCGCCGATTATGGATGAGTACAATGAAATGCTCGCAAACGTCGGAAAACAGGTAAGAATAATCGCAAACGACTCCGAGCAGGTTTTCACCGCGATAGGAATAAATCCGCAAGGAGAACTTGTGGTGAAGGACGATAATGGAGTTGTGTCTGAGATACGCTCTGGGGAAGTGTCGGTGCGCGGACTTTATGGGTATGTGTGAGAAAATCTAAATTATAGAGATGTTTATAGAAAAGAGAGGTAAATAGATTAATATGTATTATGAGGATAATGTAGTACTGTGCGTTTCAAATTCGTATGAGAAGAAATACTATATGAACCAGGATTTTGACGGGCTTCCTGACCATATTAAGAAGGAGCTCAAGATTATGTGCGTTCTTTTTACGGAGGATGTTGGCGGAATAATGATGCTTGAGTATGACGAGAACGGAACATTGCAGATTAAGACGGAGGCGGCAGAGGAGGACATTCTCTACGATGAGATTGGTGCTGCATTAAAGATTAAGCAGATAAGAAATGAGAAAGCTGACCTTTTGCAGGCGTTGGAGCTTTACTTTAAGGTGTTTTTCCTTGATGAAGATGTTTAAGGAGGCGGAATGTTATTAGCTATTGATATAGGAAATACCAATTTTTCCGTCGGAGTGTTTAAGGAGCGGGAGCTGCTTGCAAATTTTAGAATTACGACAAAGCTTCAAAGAACATCCGACGAATATGGAATTGTGTTCATTGAGCTTATCAGAACGAGAGGATTAAGCCCATCGGATATTGAGGATGTAATTATAAGCTCTGTTGTGCCAAACGTTATGCACTCGGTTGTAAATGCCATGATAAAATATTTTAACAGACAGCCTATAATTGTCGGGCCGGGAATAAGGACGGGAATACGCCTGTCCTGTGACAATCCTCGTGAGATAGGGCCTGACAGAATAGTGGATGCTGTAGGGGCATACGAGCTGTACGGAGGGCCTGTCATAGTCATGGATTTTGGGACAGCGACCACCTACGACCTCATACTTGAGGAGGGAGTGTTCACGGCTGGGATAACATCGCCGGGGCTTGCGACAAGTGCGCGCTCACTTTGGAGCGATGCGGCAAAACTTCCCGAGATTGAGATTGCCAAGCCTAAGAGCATCCTTGCAAAAAACACAGTGACAAGTATGCAGGCAGGGCTTGTTTACGGATATATCGGACAGACAGAGTATATAATAAAGAAGATAAAGGAAGAGTCCGGCATTGAGAACCTTAAAACGGTTGCAACCGGCGGATATGGCAGACTTATAGCGGAAAATACTGACAGCATACAGATATATGACAGCGAGCTGACACTAAAGGGGCTGCAGCTCATTTATGCGAAGAATAGGTGATTATAAGAAAATATGAAGATAGGAAATGTAAACATTGAGAATAATCTTGTGCTTGCACCGATGGCGGGGGTTACTGACCTGCCATTTCGCATTTTGTGCAAGGAGCAGGGATGCGGGCTTTTATACACGGAGATGGTGAGCGCGAAGGCTATTCTCTATAATAATAAGAATACGGAGGCACTTTTGCAGGTTGAGCATGGTGAAAATCCGATATCATTGCAGCTTTTTGGCTCCGACCCGCAGATTATGGCGGACATGGCGAAAAGGCTTGAGGAAAGACCTTTTGACATATTCGATGTGAATATGGGTTGCCCGGTGCCTAAGATTGTAAACAACGGTGAGGGCTCGGCGCTTATGAAAAATCCGCTTCTTGTGGGGCAGATTGTCGAGGCGATGGCGAAAGCTGTAAATAAGCCTGTCACCGTAAAAATCCGTAAGGGCTTTAACGACGATATGGTAAATGCGCCTGAGATTGCGCATATTATTGAAGAGTCGGGCGGCGCGGCTGTCGCGGTTCACGGGCGCACAAGGGAGCAGTTTTACTCGGGAAAAGCCGACTGGGACATAATAAGGCAGGTTGTAGAGCGTGTGAACATTCCGGTCATCGGAAACGGCGACGTTTGCAGTGCCGAGGACGTAATAGCCATGGAGGAGCAGACTGGCTGTGACGCTGTGATGATAGGGCGCGGCGCAAGAGGAAATCCTTGGATTTTTTCAAGGATAAATGAGTACCGCCGCACAGGTGTACTTCCACCTAAGCCGGGTGTGGAGGAGATTAAGAGCATGATAAAAAGACATGCACAACTTCAATTGAAGTATAAGGGCGAATATCTTGGAATACGCGAGATGAGAAAGCATGTGGCGTGGTACACTACAGGTCTAAGTAATTCTGCGGCACTTAGAAATGAAGTTAATCTTACTGAGAGCATGGATGAGCTTTTTTCATTGCTTGATGAGAAGCTTGTTGATTGATAAATAGATTTTGGCGACATCGAATGATTACTTTGTTAGATGTGTGTCGAAAAGCATGTTTTGTCAACTGAAATGTATTAAAAACAAGAATAATGTCATATAAGTAAAAAAATTGAAAGGTTGACATTTTAATTTCATTATATTATAATACGGTGCGTTGAATGGGGGATTGTACCCTAAAATAGCCGCATTTAGCGGCATTTGTTATAAAAATGGGAAGGTATAGGTGTTTTATTATGGCAAAGAAGATAGTCATGACCTACGAAGGAATGAAAAAGCTTCAGGACGAATTACAGAGTTTAAAGGTAGATAGACGTAAAGATGTTGCAAAGAAACTTCAGGAAGCAAGAGAGCAGGGCGACTTATCCGAGAATGCTGAGTACGATGCAGCAAAGGATGAGCAGCGCGATATCGAGGCAAGAATAGATGAGTTAGAGGCAATTCTTAAAAATGTAGAGGTTGTTGTGAGCGATGATGTTGATATAGATAAGATAAGCATCGGCTGTACAGTAGAACTTCTCGATGTTGAGTACGACGAGACTTTGGAGTACAAGATTGTAGGTTCCACAGAGGCAAGCAGCCTCAGCGGTTATATTTCCAACGAGTCCCCTCTTGGAAAGGCACTTATCGGCGCAAAGGTTGGTCAGACAATCACAGTTGCAGCTCCTTCAGGAGACGTGGATTACAAGATTTTATCAATCAGAAGGTCAGAGAGCAACTAAAATCATTGGACAAATGCGAAATTTTATTTAAAGATGATGTGTGTTTTATGATATAGAAAAATTATGCATTGCTTCATCGCCAAATTAGATTTTTGCAATCACCTGACTAAAGCATATAAGTCTGTAAGGAGGATAAAAGGTGGCAGAACAGAACAATCCACAGGCTAAGGAGAAGGTCTCCAGCCAGAATATAAATGAATTGATAAGAGTGAGAAGGGAGAAGCTTGCCGCATTGCAGGAAGCGGGCAAAGACCCTTTTACAATAACCAAGTATAATCAGACTCATCATACAGATGAGGCTAAGAGCCTTTACAATGAGCATGAGGCAAAGCTTCTTGCCGGCAGAGTGAGACCTTCGACAGAGGGACTTGACGAGCAGCAGGCAAAGGACGTTATCAACGAGGATTACAACGAGAGAAGAGCCATTATGGATGCAAGTCCTATTGAGGTATCCATCGCCGGACGTATGATGTTTAAGCGCGTTATGGGTAAGGCTTCTTTCTGTAACATCGCTGATTTAAAGGGAAATATTCAGGTATATGTTGCTAAGGATGCCGTTGGCGAGGAGTCATACGCTGACTTTAAGAAGTCCGACATCGGCGATATTTTTGGTATCAAGGGATATGTGTTCAGAACAAAGACAGATGAGATTTCCATCCACGCGGAGGAGGTCACACTTCTTTCTAAGTCTTTACAGGTTCTTCCGGAGAAGTTCCACGGAATTACTGACACTGACACAAGATATCGTCAGAGATACGTTGACCTTATAATGAACCCGGACGTTAAGGACACGTTTGTAAATCGTTCAAAGGTAATCAGCACAATCCGCCGTTACCTCGACGGACAGGGCTTTATGGAGGTTGAGACTCCTATGCTCGTGTCAAATGCGGGCGGTGCGGCTGCAAGACCTTTCGAGACACATTTCAATGCGCTCGACGAGGACTTAAAGCTTCGTATTTCACTTGAGTTATATTTAAAGAGATTAATCGTTGGCGGAATGGAGCGCGTGTACGAGATTGGACGTGTATTCCGCAATGAGGGACTTGACACAAGACATAACCCTGAGTTTACACTTATGGAGTTATATCAGGCATACACAGATTACCACGGCATGATGGATTTGACAGAGAACCTTTACCGCTATGTGGCTAAGGAAGTAACTGGTTCAGAACTTCTCACATACGGCGAGAATGTTATGGATTTGTCAAAGCCTTTTGAGAGAATCACAATGGTTGACGCTGTAAAGAAGTACTCAGGTGTTGATTTTAACGAAATCCACACACTTGAGGAGGCGAGAGCCGTTGCAAAGGAGAAGAATGTGGCATTTGAGGAGCGCCACAAGAAGGGCGATATTCTCAACCTTTTCTTTGAGGAGTTCGTAGAGGAGCACTTAATTCAGCCTACATTCGTTATGGACCATCCGATTGAGATTTCTCCGCTCACAAAGAAGAAGCCGGAGAACCCAGAGTACGTTGAGCGTTTCGAGTTCTTTATGAACGGCTGGGAGATGGCAAATGCTTACTCAGAGCTCAATGACCCTATCGACCAGAGAGCACGTTTTGCGGCTCAGGAGGAGCTTTTCGCGGCAGGAGACGACGAGGCTAACCACACAGACGAGGACTTCTTAAATGCCCTCAGCATCGGTATGCCACCTACGGGCGGAATTGGCTTCGGTATCGACAGAATGGTAATGATGATGACAAACAGCCCGGCAATAAGAGATGTTTTACTGTTCCCGACAATGAAGAGCTTGGATAAAAAAGACCAGTAAAATCAAGGGTTTGCGGTGTTGAGCACAAAAAATGACATCAATTTGACATCAAATTATTATTGTTTGGTGGACTGATATGGACTAAAAAGGTACGTTCTAGCG
>JBNMKO010000051.1:0-24708 GCA_050874385.1 Eubacteriales bacterium | reverse complement strand
TGAATGTATTGGACATCATATAAGCGGTTTCCGATTTAAGAAAGCTGCATGAATACAAATAAAATACGGAGGTTGAATTTTTTATGTATATGGTAAAGTATGTAATAAAGCGTATTGCGCTCATGTTCTTCGTGCTTTTTGCAATCATGACGATGAGCTTTGTTCTTATAAAACTGCTTCCTAATGTGGACGCAGAGCAGTTCGGTAAGGATGCGGCACTTGTTGCACAGAGACGAGAGATGATGGGTTATAATAAGCCTATTTTAGTGCAGTATGGTATATTCCTAAAGAGAAGTATCCTTGGCGGTGACTGGGGTATGAGTGAAGCGTTGTACCGCATGCAGGATGTGTGGACTGTGTTTGTATCAAAGCTTCCGGCTACACTTATGGTAAATGTATGTTCCATTCTTATAAGTATCCCGGTAGGTCTTCTGCTTGGAATATATGCGGCGCTCAAGAAAAATAAATGGCAGGATTATCTTATATCAACTCTTGTCATGCTGTTTATCTCAGTGCCATCATTTGTATATGCTTTCCTTATCCAGTATATTTTGTGCTTTAAGTTAAAGCTTTTCCCACTCCAGTTAAAGGCAGGAACGGACTGGTTCTCACCGGCGATGTTAAAGTCGGCAGTTCCGGCAATCCTTTCACTGAGTTTCGGAAGTATAGCAGGCTTTGCAAGATATACAAGAGCGGAGCTTTCTGAGGTTCTCACAAGTGACTTTATGCTCCTTGCAAGAACAAAGGGTCTTACCCGCTCACAGGCAACCATCCGTCATGCGATGCGTAACTCCATGGTGCCTATTTTCCCTATGATTCTCGGTGAGTTCGTCGGAATTATGGGTGGTTCACTTATCATTGAGCAGATTTTCGGTGTTCCGGGTGTTGGACAGCTCTTCCTCAATTCCATCACAGGACGAGATTACAACTTCTTCATGCTGCTCACAGTATTTTACACCTTGATAGGCCTTGTTGCCGGAATTGTTGTCGATATCAGCTACGGTATCGTCGACCCGAGAATTAGAATGGGGGAACGTTAAGATGGCTAAAAACAAAAACACAGATTATACGAATATCCCTAAGGAGAAATTCGAGTTCTATAAGAGAGATGAGTCAATCCATGACAAGAAGCTTGAGACTAAGCCTGTAGGCTATTTCAAGGATGCCATGAGAAGATTTGCAAAGAATAAGAGTTCCGTTATTGCGGCGTACATTATTCTTATACTTTTACTTTTTGCGATTTTTGTTCCGATATTCTGCGAGAACAATTACACCAAGGCTGCCACGGATACGACTTACTTACAGTACGGCAAGCTCCTTCCAAAGAGCCATCTCTTTGCATGGGCAGGCTGGGACGGTTGTTCTGACGAGACTCTTTCAGAGGGAGATTATCTGAGAAGAGAGGCTATTGGGGTTGAGACAGGTCACAATCCTACAACAAAGGTTTACTCATCATTTACTGATGAGGCGAACGGCAATGCTTCATATTATAAGGTAAGCACGGATTCATACTTAAAGAATGGTATGATTTATCTCACACTTTCCGCTGAGGACTATGCAGATATCCAGAAGTGGCAGAATGAGACAGGCGTGCAGGTTATCTATCCTGCTGTTGACACTTCAGAGCTTAAAGTTGCAACCCTCAAGAATGATGCAAATATCTGGTATCAGTGTACGAACAAGGGACTTCCTAAGCTTGACAAGAATGGAAACTTTATGGAGATATACAAGACAAAGGGCGGTGCAGACGATTACGACAGCATCCGTATAGCAGGTGATGACGGTTCATACCGTTACGCTATCGTCGGCGGTACATCCTCAGCAAAGTCATATCAGGTGCGTGTATTTACTTACACTTACTTCCAGTACAGATATGGTCATGAGCCATTCTTCCTCTTTGGAACCAACGCTTATGGTCAGGATATCCTCACAAGACTTGCAAAGGCTGTAAGATTTTCCATCTTACTTGCGCTCGGCGTTTCCTCAATCAACCTTTTCCTCGGTACTGTATATGGTGCTATCGAGGGATATTACGGCGGCACAATCGACCTTGTAATGGAGCGTATCTCAGATATCCTTGGAAATGTTCCATTCGTAGTAGTTGTAACACTCTTCCAGCTTCATCTTGCAAGCAAGGTTGGTGTGGTTGTGTCCTTCCTGTTCGCGTTCGTGCTGACGGGATGGATTGGTATGGCAAGCCGTGTCCGTATGCAGTTCTACAGATTTAAAAATCAGGAATATATTCTTGCAGCCCGCACACTCGGTGCAAGGGACTCAAGACTTATGTTCAAGCATATATTGCCTAACGCATTGGGTACAATCATAACAGGTTCCATACTTATGATTCCTAATGTTATATTCAGTGAGTCCAACATGACATACTTAGGTATCGTCAACCTCGACTCCGCTACAATGTCATCACTCGGAAGTATGTTGTCAGCAGGTAAGCCGCTTCTTTCAACTTATCCGCATATACTGTTCTTCCCGGCTATAGTCATTTCCTTACTCATGATTTCATTCAACCTGTTCGGAAATGGTCTTCGCGACGCATTTAACCCATCCCTTAGAGGAACGGAGGACTAATACAAAATGGAAAAAAAGTTATCAGTTAATAATCTTGTCATTTCCTTCCGTACCCCGGCGGGAAAGGTACAGGCGGTTCGTAATATAAGTTTTGATTTAAATAAGGGAGAGACTCTCGCAATCGTTGGAGAGTCTGGCTCCGGTAAGTCAGTTACCAGCAAGGCAATACTTGGTATCCTTGCAGGTAACTCCATAGTTGAGAGCGGTTCTATAATATATGATGGAATGGATTTGCTTCGTATATCCGAGGACGAGTTCTACCATGTCCGCGGTGATAAGATTGCCATGATTTTCCAGGATCCGCTGTCATCTTTAAACCCTATCATGCGTATCGGTAAGCAGCTCACGGAGGCGATGCTTTTAAAAGGAAAGGCTCGTCAGAAGTCCAGCCGTAAGGCGTTTAATGACACGCTTGCACTCTTATCGGAGGCTATGGTTGAGGCGGAAGCCGCAGGAGATTCCGTAAAGGCAGAGGAACTTAGACAGATGTGTAAGAACTTCGACAAGTTCGAGTTCAAGCACATTGAGCTTGAGCAGGCATACAATGAAGCTCACGAGGCGGCACTTGAGGCTCACGACGAGATAAATGATGTTCTCTTTTATATTGAAAAAAATGCCTTTGAGGATGAGAAGTACACCTTGAAGGAGGTTATGCGTCTTGCAGGCAATTCATTCAATGACTGGGTTGTAAACGGAACAGATGCTGAAAAGCTCAAGAAGCTTATAGAGGAGTTAAAGAGTGTATCCGGCAATGAGATAAAGAGCAAGAATTATAAGGAAGTTCCACGCGTCCTCAAGGATATGGACAAGATACTTGACGTGGCTGTTAAGAAGGATGAGCCTGATTTCTTCAGCATGGGCTACTATATCACCTTCGCAAACTCACCTCTTCCAGAGAAGAGCGTCAAGGAACTCAACGAGTTTTTGAGAAGCTATGCTGATGACAACTTCATCAACAGGTTCCGCGATTGTGCGGCAGGCGCGTTAAAGTATAACGCGCAAAAGTACAATGAGCTTAAAAAGGAAGCACTCAAGGTTGTGGCACAGCAGAAGTCAGTTTTTGCGGGAGACAGACTTGAGGATAAGAAGGTATGTCTTGATGCCGCCGAGATTATGGCTAAGGCTGTGGATGCCTCGATTGACCGCCTTGAAATTCACAAGGACAGTGTTGCATACACTTTTGGAAACACATTGAAAATTCTTATAAATTCATATTTTGCAGGTATTCATAAGAATGAAACTGCCTCTAAGAACCATGAGAAGCAGTCTGCTAAGTATGACAAGCTCGTCGCAAAGGGAAAGACACCTTCCTGGAAGGTAGCTCCTTCGACAGCGGTTGACCTTGACCTTGTTCAGGAAAATATAGTTGACCTTATAGAGAGACTTGAAAATCACTACAAGGAAGTAATTGAGAACGCAGGTTCGAGAAATTATGAAAATGAGACAAGTGAGCTTATCAAGTTCTTTAAGAACAATGCCTCCGGCGTTGTCATGAAGGTCACAAAGGCGATGGCTAAGTATAAGGCGTTGAAGCTTATGGAAGAGGTTGGTATTCCGGATGTCAGAAAGAGATACAACCAGTATCCTTTCGAGTTCTCGGGTGGTATGAGACAGCGTATCGTTATCGCTATCGCGCTTGCGGCTGACCCTGATATCCTTATCTGTGATGAGCCTACGACGGCGCTCGACGTTACAATTCAGGCGCAGATTCTTGAGCTTATAAACAAGATTAAGAAAGACCGTAACCTCTCAATCATATTCATCACGCATGACCTCGGTGTCGTTGCCAACATGGCGGACAGAATAGCGGTTATGTATGCGGGTAAGATTGTTGAGACAGGTACATGTGAGGATGTATTCTATGCACCGGCACATCCATACACATGGGCGCTTCTCTCGGCTATGCCTGATGTTGACACTAACGAGAAACTTGAGGCTATTCCGGGTACGCCTCCTAACATGATATATCCACCGGTTGGCGATGCGTTTGCAGACCGTAACAAGTATGCACTTCAGATTGATTTTGAGATGCAGCCGCCGATGTTTAAGATTAGCGATACACACTACGCGGCAACATGGCTCCTTCATCCGGATGCTCCTAAGGTAGAGCTTCCTAAGATTATAACGGAGCGTATTGCCAGAATGAAGTCAAAGGGAGGTGCCGTAAATGCCGAATAATGATAATCAGGAAGTGTTATTGCGAGTAGAGCACCTTTGCCAGTATTTTAAGATTAACAAGGCTGTAGATGATGTCAGCTTCGATATCAAGAAGGGCGAGGTATTCGGTCTTGTTGGAGAGTCCGGCTGTGGTAAGACTACCACAGGCCGTTCCATCATCAAGCTCTACAATATTACATCGGGTAATATCTATTTTAAGGGTAAGAGAATTGCAGCGGGAACTCTTTCTTATAAGAAGAATATAGAGGCAGCCCAGGAGCAGTATAAGACGGATGCCGAGGTAATAAAGAAGTCCGCACTCAGCGAGAACGAGAAGAAGGCGGAACTCACCAGAAAAAAGAGCGAGTTAAAGGAATACATTGATAAGCAGCGCGCTGAGATTAAGTCAGCGAGGGCAGACCACAAGAGACAGAAGTTCAACACGGAAATCCAGATGATTTTTCAGGACCCTATCGCCTCACTTGACCCTCGTATGACTGTCGGTCAGATTATCGCGGAGGGACTTGTAATCCGCGGTGAGAAGGATAAGAAGAAGATAGACGAGAAGGTATATGAGGTACTTGAGATGGTTGGTCTTGTAAGAGAGCATGCCGGAAGATATCCTCATGAGTTCTCCGGCGGTCAGAGACAGCGTATCGGTGTTGCAAGAGCCGTTGTCATGAACCCTGAGCTTATCATCGCAGATGAGCCTGTAAGTGCGCTCGACGTGTCCATTCAGGCACAGGTTATCAATCTTCTCGATGACCTCCGCCACAAGATGGGACTAACGGTTCTCTTTATCGCGCATGACCTTTCTGTCGTAAAGTATTTCTCTGACAGAATTGGTGTTATGTACTTTGGTAAGCTTGTGGAGCTTGCCACATCCGATGAGCTTTTTGAACATCCGCTTCACCCGTATACAAAGTCACTTCTCTCGGCTATTCCTATGCCTGACCCTAACTACGAGAAGCAGCGAAAGAGAATAACCTACGTTCCTCTGCGCGACCATGATTATACGAAGGAGCAGCCGACACTCAGAGAGGTTGCACCGGGACATTTTGTTCACTGCAATCAGGAGGAGTTTGACAGATATCAGTTGGAGCTTAAAAAATAATGGCAGATGTTCGTGAAAGATTTGTTACCTTTTGGAAGAACAACTGGATAAAGTATCTTGTACAGACTGTGGTGGCAGTTATTTTGTCTATTGTGATTATGGGTTTTCGAGGGGCATTTAACGCGGAGCTGTCACAGTCTGACAGGGTTAAGGGCGTGTGTGATGGATTTTCCATCACTGCAATGATGTATATATGTCTTGGAATTTTGATGTGGGTATCCACGACGGGCTTTTTTGATATATTCAGCTATGCGTTCAGAAAGGGTGCTCACGCAATCATTCCGGGTATGGGATTTGACAACAGCCTCAACACCTACTACGATTACAAGCAGGACAAGATAGAAAAAAGAAATTCCAAACCAATGTATTCTACACTTGTGATAGGGATATTTCTTCTTATTATAAGTGGGGTGCTTGTATTTTACTGGTATTCCCTATAAAGGATATAAAAAACTATTGACATTCGTCACAAGTTAGATTAAACTAACATGTGAAATGGAGGTATAGGATATGGGAACAGTGATAGTAGCGGCAGTGCTTGCAGCGGTTGTTGGACTTATTATCCACGGAATGGTCAAAGATAAGAAGGCAGGAAAGTCTATTGTCTGCGGCGGAGATTGCAGTAAGTGCAAGGGACATTGCAGCCATTGATTTTTAACTTAATAACATAAGCGGTTGACCGTCACGGGTTGAGTTGTAAAGACTTTTCCGTGGCGGTTTTTCTTGCATAAAAAACATAAAAACGGTAACAAAAAGATTTATATATTGTAAAAAATATGATATAATTGTGTAATCAAATATAAGAGAATATTTGATTTTTAAGGAAAAGAAAAAGCATGTTCACGATGAATGGACAGTACACAGGAGGCAGCGTATGGAGATTAGAGAATTTGCTGACATGAACAGATTTGAGGAGATTATGAATAATTGGGCTATGGCTACGGGGTTAGCCACTGTAGCTGTTGGCGCGGACGGAAAGTATATTTCCAAGTGCTATAATTTTACGGATTTCTGTAATAAGCTTACAAGGGGAAGCGTGGAAGGACGCAAAAGATGCGAGAAGTGCGACAGAGAGGGCAAGGGCGTGTACCATTGTCATGCAGGTCTTATAGATTTTGGTATTGACCTTGTTGTCGATGGAAAGAAGGTTGGTTCTGTCCTTGGCGGACAGGTTCTTCCTAAGGAACCTGACGAGCAGAAGTTCCGTGCGGTGGCAAAGGAGCTTGGAATAAATGAGGACAAATATATAGATGCTCTTAGAAAGGTTAATGTGCGCTCAGAGGAGTCGATAAATGCGGCGGCAGACCTCTTGGGACTGGTGCTCAACAACTTTCTCAATGCAGAGTATTCAAAGAAGATAGACGGGCATATTATCGGTGGCCTTTCGGATGGAGTGGAGAAGGCGAACCATCTTGTCGATGAGATTAAAAAGAAGACGGGAGAGCTTAGAGCAATACAGAGCAAGCAGAAGATACTTGCGCTCAACGCAAGCATTGAGGCGGCAAGAGCAGGAGATTTGGGAGCAGGCTTTGCGGTTGTTGCGACTGAGGTTGGAAAGCTCTCGGAGAAGAGTTCGTCGGTAAATAAGGACATAGAGGATATTGTGACTAAGATTTCCGATGTTGTGACAGCGATGAAGGAATAATTTTGCAATAGCCATAAACATAGTTGCTCTATATGTGGTTTTTTATTGTTTTCTGTCTAATTTATAAATGTAAACATTGAAAAAGTAATTGATAATTACATAACAAGCAAGAAAAAACACTTTTTTTGCAAGAAAGGTTGTTTATTTTTTGTGTAAATAGTAGTATTGTATAGATACAACATGTGGTTTTGATTTGTTTTGTGTTTGATTTTGATTAAGTTTATTAATTTACAATACAGGAGGTTACTATGAACTTTTTAGATGTTGAATTTGTGAAGGGCTTTATAAGAATGGCAGACGACGGTTGGCAGCAGGGCTGGCATGAGAGAAACGGCGGTAATCTTTCATACCGTGTTAAGCCGGAAGAGGTTGACTCTGTGAGAAGTTTTCTCTGGCCTAAGGAGTGGCAGCCAATCGGGACAAGCGTTCCTAAGCTCGCAGGCGAGTATTTCCTCGTTACGGGAAGCGGCAAGTATTTCCGCAATGTGGCAATTAAGCCTGAGGACTCAATGTGCATGATAGAGATTGACAGCACAGGTGAGAAGTATCGTATCGTATGGGGACTTGTAAACGGCGGCAGACCTACAAGTGAGCTTCCATCACACCTTATGAACCATGAGGTTAAGAAGGTGCTTACAGACGGAAGATACAGAGTAATTTACCATGCCCACACAACAAATATCATTGCACTCACATTCGTTCTTCCTCTCGATGACCAGGTGTTCACAAGAGAGTTGTGGGAGATGGCTACAGAGTGTCCTGTTGTATTCCCAAGCGGTGTTGGCGTTGTTCCTTGGATGGTACCGGGCGGAAGAGATATCGCTGTTGCCACAAGTGAGCTTATGAAAAAGTATGATGTTGCAATTTGGGCACATCACGGAATGTTCGCGGCAGGCGAGGATTTTGACCTTACATTCGGTCTTATGCACACAGTTGAGAAGTCAGCAGAGATACTTGTCAAGATGCTCTCAATGAGCCCGACAAAGCTCCAGACAATCCAGCCTGATGATTTCAGACATCTTGCAAGAGACTTCAAGGTTACACTTCCTGAGCAGTTCTTATATGACAAGATTAAGTAAATTTTATTAAATTTACACAAAAATTAACTACAAATAATGGCACCAATCTGTTATAATCATCCATAGTGATTATAAGGATTGGTGCTTTTTATGTTTGAGGATAAGCTGTATTATATGATGAATAAGCCGCAGGGCTGCATAACGGCGAGAAGTGATGAGCTTCAAAAGACGGTTATGGAGTATTTTCCGGCGGAGCTTGCGGGGAGGCTTTTTCCGGTGGGGAGGCTTGACAAGGACACGGAGGGTCTGCTTTTTTTCACCAACGACGGGCAGTTTGACCAGAGACTTATGCACCCGAGACATCACGCGCCAAAGAAGTACTATCTGTTTGCCACAGGGGAGCTTGGTGACGAGGCGATAGGGCGGATTGAGAGCGGACAGAAGCTTTTAGGGGAGGACAAGCCGACAAAGGGCGCGGTTATCACTATAACGGAGCGCACAAGGTATGAGGAGTTTGAGCGGCGGTTTGCTCCTAAGAAAAGGTTCCGCGACAATGAGTTTAACAGGAACAGACCTGTTTTTGCGGCACAGCTTGAGATATATGAGGGGAAAAAGCATCAGGTAAAGAGGATGATGCTCGCCGAGGGCTGCCGCGTTATCTATCTTAAAAGACTTGAAATAGGCGGGGTTAGGCTTGACGAGAGCCTAAAGCCCGGAGAATACAGAAAACTGACAAGGGCTGAGTACGACAGGCTTATGTCGGGTGATTGGAAGAATTGAGGCATGAAGAATATAGTTATAGGTATGCTCGCGCATGTCGATGCGGGCAAGACGACGCTTTCGGAGGGGCTTTTGTACACCGGAAGTGTTATAAGGAAGCTTGGAAGAGTGGACAATCAGGACGCTTTTCTTGATACGGATAAATTGGAGAGACTGAGAGGAATAACCATATTTGCAAAGCAGGCGGTGATTAAGACCGCGAACACATATTTTACGCTGCTTGACACGCCGGGACATGTGGATTTTTCGGCGGAGATGGAGAGAACGCTTGCGGTGCTTGACTATGCGGTGCTTGTGATAAGTGCAGCCGACGGTGTGTAGGCGCACACGAGAACGGTGTGGAAGCTGTTGGAGCAATACAATATTCCTACATTTATATTTGTGAACAAGATGGACCAGCCGGGAGCGGAAAAGGAGCGCATTATTGATGCTCTTCAGAGGGAGTTGTCGGGCTGTTGTGTGGATTTTGATGAGAATGCGGTTGATTTTGATGAAAATCTTGCGATGTGTGACGAGCGCTGTATGGAGGAATTTTTGGACGGCGGAAGTGTTAGTGAGAAAACCATTGCGGATGCAATAAGGCGCAGAATGGTGTTTCCGTGCGTGTTCGGCTCGGCACTTAAAATGATTAATGTGGACAGGCTTTTTGCGCTCCTTGATGAGTACACAATTATGCCGGAGTATGCCGGCGAACAGTTCGGAGCTAGAGTGTACAAGATTTCGAGGGATGAGCAGGATAACAGACTCACATACTTGAAGGTCACATCGGGAAGTCTCAAGGTGAGACAGCTTATAGGCGATGACAAGGCGGCACAGCTTAGAATATATTCGGGAGACAGATATGAGACCTGTGACACGGTGTATCCGGGGATGGTCTGCGCGGTGCTTGGGCTTAACGGCACATATCCGGGACAGGGGCTTGGCTGTGCTTACGGGAATGTACATGCCGTGCTTGAGCCTGTACTTGATTACAGGATAAAGCCGCTTGACGATATCACTCCCGCGAAGTTACTTTTGTCACTTAGGGAGCTTGAGGAGGAGGAGCCGCAGCTGAGTATTGTGTGGAGCGAGGAGCTTTCGGAGCTTCATGTCAAGCTTATGGGCGAGGTTCAGACTGAGGTGCTTAAAAGCATCATAAAAGATAGATACAATGTCAATGTCGAGTTTGACGAGGGAAGTGTTGTGTACAAGGAGACGGTTGCGGGAAAGACTGAGGGAGTAGGGCATTTCGAGCCGTTAAGGCACTATGCGGAGGTGCATATACTCATAGAGCCGGGCGAGAGGGGAAGCGGGATAACTATATGTTCCGAGTGCCGTGAGGACATACTCGCCATAAACTGGCAGAGGCTTATAATGACACATTTGACGGAGCGTGAGCACAAGGGAGTTCTGACAGGGTCAGCCTTAACTGACGTGAAGTTTACACTTCTGACCGGGCGCGCCCACCAGAAGCACACCGAGGGCGGAGATTTCAGACAGGCGGTGTACAGAGCTGTGAGACAAGGACTTATGAAGGCGGAGAACGTGCTTCTTGAGCCTTACTACAGCTTCACACTTGAACTTCCGCAGAGCTTTTTGGGGCGCGCGATGACGGATGTTGAGAGGATGGCGGGACACTGTGACGCGCCGGTTCTTGCGGATGGGCATGCGACGCTTACCGGGCGCACGCCTGTCGTCTGCATGAGGCATTACCAGAGGGAGGTCAACGCGTACACAAGAGGTGAGGGGCATCTCACACTTTTTGCCGACGGATATGATGTGTGCCACAATGCCGAGGAGGTCATAGCACAGCGCGGCTACATTGCCGAGGCTGACACGGCAAATCCGGCTTCGTCGGTGTTCTGCTCGCACGGGGCGGGTTTTGTCGTGCCCTGGGACGAGGTTGAGGACTACATGCACCTTGAGGCGGTTCTGCTCGACGATGGAACGCTTAGGGAGTTAAATGATGATGAGCTTAAGCTTATAAATCCGTTTGCGGGAGGAAAGCGCGACAACGGTTAGGAAGATTATGCTCTCGGAACGGATGAGATTGACGAGATAATCGCAAGGACATCACATGCCAACAGCCATGACAAGGGTGCGGTAAAACAGTGGAAAAAAGGTGGTACAGGCGCAAAAAGTCCGTCGGTGTATGAGTATGGCACTTCCGAGAAAAAGACCAAGCCGGAGCCTAAGAAGGAAAAGTATCTTCTTATAGATGGATATAATGTGATATTTGCATGGCAGCAGCTAAAGGATATTGCTGACGTGAACATAGATGGGGCAAGGGGAAGACTTCTTGACATACTTTGCAACTATCAGGGAATAAAGAAAGTCAACCTTATTGCTGTTTTTGACGCGTACCGCGTTCCGGGGCATGACACGGAATATCTCGATTATCACAATATACATGTCGTGTACACCAAGGAGGCGGAGACTGCTGACAGATATATAGAGCGGTTTGCACATGAGAACGGCTCTAAGTACGATGTGACCGTGGTTACTTCTGACGGGCTTGAGCAGATTATCATAAGAGGTCAGGGCTGTCATCTTTTGTCGTCGAGGGATTTTGAAAAAGAGGTCGAGGAAACGTCGAGAAGGCTTAACGAGGATTACAGGGCATCGAACAGGACGGATAAGAATTATATAGGAGACCATGAGATATTCAAAAAAGGTATAGTGTTTGATAGCGAATGAGATTATGGACGGAGGTATAGATACATGGAGATTATGGACGAGTATAAGCTTGAGGTGTTTAAGGACAGTTTTGATTCGGGGGAGATAAGAAAATTCCGTGAGCTTATGATGTACTATGAGTGCGCAATGCTCGAGGTAAAGACAAAGCTCGATGTCTTAAATAAGGAGCTTGCACTGAAAAAGAGCAGAAATCCATTTGAGAGTATAAAGTGCAGAATTAAGACACCGGAGAGCATTATGGAAAAGCTTATCCGCAGGGGGATTGAGTTTTCCGTGGATAATATCGAGAAGGAGCTTAACGATATAGCGGGGATAAGGGTTATATGTTCTTTTCCTGACGATATATATGAGCTTATTGATTATCTGCTTGAGCAGGATGACATAAGACTTATTACGATAAAGGACTACATAAAAAATCCTAAGCCTAACGGCTACAGAAGTGTACATCTTATCGTTGAAGTGCCTATTTTCCTAACTGATATGAAAAAGCCTATGCGCGTTGAGGTGCAGTTTAGGACAATCGCGATGGATTTCTGGGCAAGTCTTGAGCACAAGCTAAAGTATAAAAAGGATATAAAGAAGGCGGAGGACATTTCCGAACAGCTTTTTTACTGTGCCGAGCTTATAAGTCAGCTTGATGCGAGGATGCAGCAAATCAGGGATAAAATAGAGATGAATGAAAATATAGATACATAGGGCATTGACGCAAACGGGATATCTGGCTTATACTATATTTAATGCCTTGAACAGGCTTAGATATTTGAGAGGGATTTAGTGAATGAAGAGAATTTTGTTTATCGGAGCCTTGGCGATGTGCAGTGTAGCTTTATGCTCATGTTCAAAGAGTGCCAAGCAGTTCAACAACACAGGTATCGAATACTATAATGCGTCAGAATATGATAAAGCAGTCAATGCGTTTGAGCAGGCTGTTGAGAAGGATAATGATGGTACGGCACAGTACAATGTAAATCTTGGAAAAGCGTATGTGGAGCTTGGAAAGTATGAGGAAGCAAAGGATGCTTTTATGGCGGCATACGCGGATGACAAGTCATCAAAGGAGGCTCAGTGGGGAGTCGGTGTGGCTTCATATTTTCTAGGTGACTATTCAACATCTATGGAATATTTTGGGAAGGTCGTTGAAAATATCAGTTCATACGATGCAATAGACCTTGATGCACTTCAATATTACGCATCGCTTCAGGCGTATTACAACGACAACGCGGGGGCTATAGACAGCTATACTGTGCTGATAAGGAAGAATTATAATGTCGACCAGCAGTATTTTCTTCGCGGAAGCATCTATGCTTCACAGGGTATGGAGAATGAGGCTGTTTTGGATTATGAGGAGGCACTAAAGTCCTACTCTGATGATTATGAGATGTACTATAATATCTATTACAATCTTCACAAAGCAGGTTTTGAGGACAGGGCTGTCTCGTATCTCAGGAGAGCTCTCGATGTCGACGGAGCGGATAATTTGTTGAAGGGAAAGACATACTATATAATAAACGACTATGAGAATGCGGTAAAATTTCTCTCAAAGGCTATGGATGAGGGAAAACAGGAGGCTGAATTTTATCTTGCCATGACATACGAGAAGCTTGGAAATAGTGAGGAAGCGGTGAGTATGTACGAGGCTTATCTTAAAAGCTACCCTGATGATGCAGGGGCATATAATCAGTATGGAATGTACTGTCTGAATAATGGAGATTACAATTCGGCACTTAGCTATTTTGAGTCGGGACTTGCTCTTGGAGACACCGATGCCAAGAGGGAGCTTTTGTTTAACGAGGCAGTGTGCTATGAGTATCTGTACCAGTATTCAACAGCGTATGATAAATTTGGTGAGTATTTAAAGCTTTATCCAAAGGATGAGGCGGCAAAACATGAGTATGATTTTTTGAGTACAAGATAACTAAGAACTATAGACTATGGGAGGGTGCGATGGCAGAACTTATTGATACAGCAAAGGACATTGAGAAGGTTATTCTTATAGGGGTGTGCACTTCTGAGAATGATGACACGATGGAATCACTTGATGAGCTTGAGGAGCTTGTAAAGACTGCCGGAGCGGTTACTCTTACAAAGGTGGTTCAGAACAGGGAGTCAATTCACCCGGGGACATATATAGGAACGGGTAAGATTGTCGAGGTGCGCGAGCTTGCCGAGGAACTTGGGGCGACTGGTGTAGTGTGTGATGACGAGCTCTCGCCGGCACAGCTTAGAAATCTTGAGAGCGAGCTTATGATGAAGGTCATGGACAGAACCATGGTAATTCTCGACATTTTTGCGAAGAGGGCGGTCACAAGCGAGGGCAAAATTCAGGTCGAGGCGGCACAGCTAAAGTACAGTCTTGCAAGACTTGTGGGTCTTAGAAGCTCACTGTCGAGAGTCGGAGGAAATATGGCAGGCTCTATTGGTACAAGAGGACCTGGAGAGAAGAAGCTTGAGCTTGACAGACGACTTATAAAGGACAGGATTGTGCAGCTTGGGCGCGAGCTTGAGGACATTGAGAGCCACAGAAATCTCGCAAGGACGCAGAGAATGAGGAGTTCTGTGCCTGTGGCGGCGATAGTAGGCTACACTAACGCAGGTAAGTCGACACTTCTGAACAAGCTCACACAGGCGGGAGTGCTCGCGGAGGACAAGCTTTTTGCGACACTTGACCCGACGACAAGAGGAATTTCGCTTGAGAGAGGACAGAATGTTCTTATGACGGACACGGTTGGTTTTATAAGAAAGCTCCCGCATCATCTCATCGAGGCGTTCAAGAGCACACTCGAGGAGGCAAAGTATGCAGATATAATCGTGCATGTGGTCGACAGCTCAAGTCCGCAGATGGACGCGCAGATGCACGTTGTGTATTCGACGCTCGCGGAGCTTGGGGCAGGGGATAAGCCTGTAATCACGCTTTTTAACAAGAGGGACAAGTGCGGGACAGACGAGCTTCCCAAGGATTTCAAGGCGGAGAAAGTTATCTACGGTTCAGCAAAGACGGGAGAGGGACTTGAGGAGCTAAAGAGCGCGATTGAGGAGATACTCAGGGCGCAGAAGGTGTACATCGAGAAGGTTTACCCGTATGACATGGCAGGAAAGATACAGTTAATCCGCAAGTACGGGCAGCTTCTCTCAGAGGAGTATACCGGGGAGGGCATTATGGTAAAGGCTTATGTGCCTTCCGAGATTTACAGCCAGATTTGCTGAAAAAGGCTGTCACATTAAAATAATCTTTATAGATTGAATGGAAATGAGGATAAAAATGAACATAATTGCAGCAGTGGACTCTAACTGGGCGATAGGATATAAAAACGATTTGCTTGTAAGGATACCAAATGACCAGAAGTGGTTTCAGAAAGTAACCACAGGCAAGGTTGTCGTCATGGGCAGAAAGACTTTGGAGAGTTTTCCAAACGGAATACCGCTTAAAAACCGCACGAATATTGTGCTGACCAACGACAAAAATCTTAAAGTGAAGGATGCCATAGTTGTACACAGTATCGAGGAACTTCTTGAGGAGCTGGAAGGCTATGACACAGAGGATGTGTATGTTATCGGTGGTGAGTCGGTGTACGAGGCGTTGCTTCCGTACTGCGACACGGCACACATAACAAAGATTGACTATGTGTATCAGGCGGACAGATATTTTCCTAATCTTGACAAGCTGCCGGAACGGAAAATCGCCGAGGAGAGCGAGGAGCAGACATATTTTGATTTGGAGTATACTTTTGTAAGGTATGTTAGGGGGTAAGATTTTGCGTTTATCCACCAATAATGACAATTTAAAACACAGGTACAGATTAAGCTGGTATGAGATGAGAATTTTCTTGTACCAGTTTGTTCTTACTTTTTTTCCTGTAATTCTGCTCAGTGCATTTGCGACGTACATATATGTGACCAAGAGCTATGAGAAGCTTGAGGTGTCAACTGAGGCGACAGCCACACAGATGCAGATGAATCTGGACGAGCTGTTCACACAGCTTCAGGGCTACTATGTCGGCGCGGCGGATGATGACAGGGTGAAATGGTTTATTGAGGAGAAAGCTCAGTATTCTGACTATTCAAAGCTTGTCGATGTGGCTGGGGTGCTAAACGGCAATTCGGTTTTTTCTGATTATATTGATGGATTTTCAATAGTAAATTTCCGCACACAGCTTGTTCTCAGCAGCAGAGGAATGCATGAGTACATAAAACTTGACAATAAAGATGAGGTGAGGGCTCTCTATGAGCGCAACAAGGAAAATTTTAATCCGTATTATTGGCTGTACAGTCCGGTTAGCAATACAAATGCGATTTTTCCGAGGGAGCATGTGGACTACGAGGGGCTTTGTCTTATACTTAGATTGCCAACGATTGGAAGATATTCAAATGCCATGCTTGTCGTGAATCTTAACTCCAACGCGCTTGTGAGAAAAGTGACAAACAATATCGCAGATTTTGACGGAGCCATTGTTACAGATGATGGAAAAGTTGTCTATGCCTCTGACAATGGGCTTATAGAAAAAATTTTAAGTCAGGATGATGTCAGCAGAATAAGGCTTTCAAATGGAAAGTCGTATATAATAGAAAAAAAGCCGTCGAAGGTGTTCGGGATTAACTACTATGTCGCCGGGGATGCGAGTGCCGCGTGGGGCGATGTCGACAATATCTGGACGGGAACAATAGTGATACTTGCGCTTTCGGCTGTAATGTTCCTTGCAGTTATATGGTCGTCGAGAAAGCTTTACCAGCCTATCGCGGCTCTTAGCGAGAAGGTTGGAAATCTCGCTGGAGGCCTGACTGATGACAGCACGGATTTGGGAACGGATGAGACAGCCATGACTGATGCTGCGGAAAAAAATGACAGAGCGGGCAATGCAGCGCACAGGGTAAATGAGCTTGAGAGCATAGCAAAGCAGGTCGATATTCTTGTGAACAACAAGGAACAGGCTGAAGAGACATCCATGGCACACAAAGGTGAGCTTTTGTCTATGACGGAGAAGGCTCTTGTGAAGGGTGGATTTTCCGCTGATGAGCTCAACAGAAACATTGAACAGCTTGGATTTGAGTGCAGAAAATATTATATGGCTGCTGTAGGAATAATTAGAAATATAGACACACATGAGCCTGTGGACAACATTGCGATGCGTGGAATTATAGACAGGCTTCCGGCAGATATAATGGGACTTTTTTATCTCCCGGCAATTGTACATTCGGATGTCATCGTGCTGACAGCTGCCTCGGACGGTGAGGTTATGCTCAACATGAAGATGGAGAGGCTTTATAACCTTATCAACGCGAGGTTGTTTGGAGAGGGGCTGCGGCTTGAACTTGTCATGGGTGTGAGCAGCGTTAGGGAAAAGCTCACAGAGCTTCGAAACGCTTACAAGGAAGCAAGAAAGGCAATCGAGTCTAAGCTCAGGGAGGGCGAAAAGCTGGTATTTTACAGCGAGGAGGAGAACAAAAACAAGGTAATCTACAATTACGATACAATGCTTGAAAAGAGGATAAAGGAGGCTGTCGAGAAATGTGATATGGAGGCAGCGTCATCGCTCATGGATGAGTTTGTCGACGGCATGTTCAGCCATGGCGTGGGAAATGACAATTATGTTTATGTGTACAGAATGATTATGACTGTTATCATGGTTCCGTCGGAGCTTGGTGTGGCGACGGAGCAAGACATCAAGGATTCGGATGTATTTTCAAAGGCAAGCCAGATATTTGATGCCGACAGACTTAAAAAATATCTCAAGGATGATGTGCTTGAACCGGTTATCCTTATGATAGATGAGGCGCAGGGCAGACGCTCAAGTGAGATTATGAACAAAATAAAACAGACTGTAAAGGAGAAAGACGGCGATATAACGCTGACAGAGTGCGCGGAGATTTTGGACTACCATCCTAACTATCTGTGGAAGATAATCAAAAATGAGCTTGGGATAACTTTTACTGAGTATGTTGCGCAGTACAAGATTGAGCGGGCAAAAGAACTTTTGACACAGACGGATATGAGCGTGGCGGCGATTGCCGAGCAGTTAAAGTACACAAATGCGCAGAATTTTATACGTTTTTTCAGCAAAATGACGGATATCACTCCGGGCAAATACAGGCAGGAATTTAAAAAGCGATAAAAAGATTATAAAATCCCATTAAAAACAAATAAAAATCACTAAAATAAAAATAATCAATTTTAAAATCCAGGTAAAATTACTTGGTTAGAGAATGATTATTTCATGATTATTACTGTGAAAACTGCACAAAATGAAAGCTCTTACAATGTTATATATGGCATATTTGCATAAAAAGTGAGATTATGATTATTGATGTAACCCACATTTGATTGTAATATCTACCTAGACGCGGTGCTTGATGCATCTGCAAACAAAACAAAATTTCATTATGTGAAAGAAGGAGGAAAAATGGCAAAAACAGCTAAAAGAAAGTCCTCCGGTTCCGCAGTAGTAATGGAAAAGAAGCTTCCATTTTGGAAATTCGTTCTCCATCACAAGGGATTATACCTGATGCTTGTACCGGGACTTTTATACTTCATCATTTTCCGCTACATTCCAATGGCGGGCATCATAATTGCCTTCCAGAACTACAGTCCTTTTAAGGGCATTTTTGGAAGTGAGTTTGTAGGCTTACAGAACTTTAGAAATTTCTTTAGAGGAGCAGATTTCATGATGCTTCTAAAGAATACACTTGGTATCTCACTTTTAAGCCTTGTACTTTATTTCCCGGCACCGATTATCTTATCACTTTTCTTAAATGAGATAAGACATTCGGGCTATAAGAGAGTTGTGCAGACATTTATCTATGTACCACACTTTATTTCATGGGTTATCGTTGCAAGTATCACATACCAGCTTTTAAATGTAAATGACGGTATTGTGAATGTACTTATAACAAAGCTTACAGGAAGCCCGATTAACTTCTTAGGTAAGGCTAAGTACTTCAAGGGTCTCATCGTAGGACAGTCAATATGGAAAGAAACCGGTTATGGTACAATTATTTTCCTTGCAGCACTTGCAGGAGTTGATACACAGCTTTATGAGGCGGCAAGAATTGATGGCGCAGGTCGTTGGAGACTTATGTGGCACATCACACTTCCATCAATCAAGGGAACAGTAATAATGATGCTCATCCTCAGAATTGGTGGACTTCTCAATACAGGATATGAGCAGATATTCCTTATGAGAAACGACTTGAACGTAAAGTCAGCCGAGGTTTTTGATACATACGTTTATATGAAGGGTATCAGAGGTGCACAGTATTCGTTGTCAACGGCAGCGGGACTTTTTAAATCGGTTGTAAGTATGATACTTGTATTATCCGCTAACTGGCTTGCAAAGAAGTTCGGTGAGCGAGGAATATATTAGAAAGGAGCAGTTTCGACATGGCTAAGGCTAAAGAAGATAAGGTTGTATATCATACATCCAGACAGAACAGAATAAAAATGAGCGTCGGCGACAGGATCGTTGATGTGCTTATATATGTCATTGTAGGCTTAATCGGAGTTTCAACACTGCTTCCATTCTTATATGTTATAGCAGGTTCATTTGCGACAGAGAAGGAGCTTACAGAGCGTGCCTTCTTCATAATTCCGCATGAGATTTCATTAAATGCGTACTACTACATAGCAAAGACGGGAGAGGTTTTCAGAGGTCTTAAAAACTCACTCTTCGTCACAATAGTAGGTACTATTGTAAACATGTTTTTTACTACAACATTTGCGTACCCACTTTCCAAGGGGTATTTAAGAGGTCGTAACGGACTTCTCAACATGGTAATCGTCACAATGCTTTTTGGCGGCGGTATGATACCAACATTTATCTGGATGCAGACACTTCATCTTTACAATACATTCTGGGTACTTATACTCATGGGAGCAATCAACCCATTCAACATGATTATTGTAAAGAACTTTTTCCAGGATTTACCGGCAGAGCTTGAGGAGGCAGCAAGAGTTGACGGCTGCAGCGATATAAG
Organism: Eubacteriales bacterium; assembly: GCA_050874385.1. Lineage (GTDB taxonomy): Bacteria > Bacillota > Clostridia > Lachnospirales > Lachnospiraceae > CAG-882. The sequence goes on along the minus strand of JBNMKO010000051.1, from coordinate 4,769 downwards.
AATATTCTGGCAGATTGTTTTACCTCTCTCAAAGCCTGTTATAGCTTCAATCTCACTGTTCTACGCAGTAGGACATTGGAACGATTATTTCAGTGCAATGATTTACCTGAAGGACTCATCAAAAGAGGTTGTTCAGGTTGTACTTAGAAGAATTGTACTTCTCGCAGGTGGTATCGATACATCACAGTTTGACTATGAAGCACAGGGTACACCTCCTGACAAGGCGGTTAAGATGGCAGCAACAATGTTTGCGACTATCCCAATTCTTGTTGTATATCCTTTTGTACAGAAGTATTTTGCACAGGGTGTTATGGTTGGCGCGGTTAAGGGCTGATCTTGATACTATAAATCATTTATCATTTATCTTTTTATAGAAAGAGGAGGAACAAAAATATGAATCGTAAAGCAATGAAGGCTACTGCTGTAGTTCTCTCATCTGCCATGGTACTCGGCAGCGTTGGATGCAGCAAGAAGAGTGATGCAAAGACTAACACGGACGAAAACGGAAGACCTACAATCACATTCCAGACAATCGACTTCGAGGGAAGCCCGGTTTCAGGTGAGCACGCTGACGAGGTTATTGCAAAGATGGAGGACTACACAAATACACATGTAGAGTTCACATGGGTTGCAAATGACGTTCTCTCAGAGAAGGTTTCACTTGCACTTGCAAACCCTTCAACAATGCCAATGATTATGGCTATCGGAGGAATTGACGGCGCTATCGTATCTGCCGCAGAGCAGGGCGCATTCGTAGATTTGAGCAAGTACATCTACGACAAAGAAAAGTATCCTAACCTTTCACAGTCAATCAAGGCTGTAAATGACACATGTATGGTTAATGGTCAGTTAATCGGTGTATATCGTGCTAGAACACTCGGACGTAACGGATTTGGTTACAGAACTGACTGGGCAGAGGCTGTTGGCATAACAGAGGAGCCAAAGACAATCGATGATGTATACAACTTATTATATCAGTTTACATACGGTGACCCGGATGGAAACGGTGTGGATGATACATACGGACTTGAGCTTTGCTCATACACAGGCCCATTCGATATCATGCAGACATGGTTTGGCGTAGGCAATGGCTGGTATGAGAATGACCAGGGCGAGTTAAGACCGGTATTTGAGCAGCCTGAGTATTTTGAGGCTCTTGACTGGTTCAAGAAGTTATATGATGATGGTCTCATCGCTAATGACTGGGCAGTTCGTGGTACAGATACATGGAGCCAGGATGTAAAGAACGGTGTTGCAGGTGCTTTCTGTGACGTAATCGATGGTTCAAGAAGAATTTGGGATTACTTTGTAAACAACGATGTAAAGTCAGTTGTAAATCCTGATGAGACAGCAGCCATGACACTTGTTGGTACAATCAATGACCACACACTTGCTACAGCAGGTTACAACGGATTATTCGTTCTTTCTGCTTCAACATGTGACACAGAGGAGAAGATTGAAGCTTGTCTCCACTACCTTGACAAGATGTGTGATGATGAGATGATTATTCTTTCAAGCTATGGTCTTGAGGGTATTCATTGGCACTTAGATGAGAACGGCTACTTAGTAGATGATGACAAGGATGACGCAGTTGCATCTAAGGCTTATGCAGCACTTAACCAGACAGTTGCATACATCCCTAACACAGCAGCTACATCACCTACAGTTGAGATGTCTGAGAGAGCAATCAAGCAGAATGAGGTATACAACTCCAATATTCCTTACGCAGTAGTTAACCCTGCACTTGGTTACTTAAACAACTCTTCAACATATTCAATTATGGGTTCAACACTTGATGATATCATCAAGGTTGCAAGAACACAGTACATCTGTGGTGAGATTACAAAGGACCAGTTAAATGAGCAGATTGCTTCCTGGTATACACAGGGCGGCAATGACGTTATCTCAGAGGTTAACGCTCAGCACGTTAAGTAATCACTTATAATATTAAACCTTCCGGACGCGGGGGCTGTCATTTTGGCGGTCCCCGTATTCTTTAGAACGGGATTTGTGCCGGCGCAAAAAGCGTCTGCGGAATGGAGATGGATATGGGATTTACACTTAGTTTGACCAGAATTGATGACAATGGCGCAGATATAGCATGGGGCGAGGTTGAAGGAGCCAAGCTCTATAAGGTATACTGGGCTGACAAGAATACAGATACAATGCAGTATAAGCTCATGTCTGAGCAGAAGGACTGCAATTATCATCTTAAAAAATCGACACATGTTCCTCATTTTGTCTATGTCGAGGCTGTCACGGATGAAGGAGTTGTAAAGTCGGAGCTTCTTCGCACACCGCTAAAAAGAGTTTTAAAGCCACAGCTTGAGAAGTTGAACAGAGGGCTTATCGCTGTAAAGGCAGACAATGGAATTTTTCTCGCGTGGAGAATGATGCTCGATGAGGTCAGCGGCTATTCAAAGACGGGAATGACAGGAACAGATTATGCAGTATATAAAAATGGAAATAAACTTGCTGTTGTCACTGACAGTACAAATTATATAGATAGAGACGGAACAATGGAGGACGAGTACAGTGTTGCGCCTGTTGACAATGGAGTTGAGGGTGAAAAGTGTAAACCTGTAAAAGCATGGAGCACCGGCAGCAACTATATTGAGATACCTATGCAGATTCCAGAGGGCGGCGTTACACCTGCCGGCGAGGAGTACACCTATCGCGTGAACGACATGAGCGTCGGCGATGTTGACGGCGATGGAGAGTACGAGTACATAGTAAAATGGGATCCGACAAACTCTCAGGATGTGTCAATCAAGGGCTACACGGGCAAGTGCTATATCGACTGCTATCGTCTTAGCGGAGAACTTCTTTGGAGACTTGACATGGGCGTAAATATCCGTGCGGGCGCACACTATACACAGTTTATCGTGTACGATTTTGACGGTGACGGAAAGGCAGAAATGTCCGTAAAGAGCGCACCGGGAACAAAGATGACGGTTTACAATCCTGACGGTTCCGTAAAGTCCGAGAAGTACATAACACTTCCGGAATCCGATGTCAAGGCGGGTGTGAGCCATGATGACAATTATGTGTGCTCAGCAGACGATTACTATAATCATATTGTAAAAATGTTTATGGGCTGGGATAAGCACCCGGAGGTTGTGGCAGGTCACTGGCCGGCAACACTTGAGGAGTGTTTTGGCGCGCCTGTGACGCACGAGTATCCTCTCAATGAGAAGAGCGCGAGGGAGCTTGCTGACTACTTTATGGATGTGTATGCGCCGGGAAGAAGTCCAAGAAATGAGCTCAGAAAGTTTGAGGGCTTTATATATGAAGGTCCGGAGTACCTCACAATGTTCGGCGGCGACGGAAGTGAGCTTGACACTATTCCTTTCAAATATCCGAGGGAGGATGACGGTCTTATGTGGGGCGACTATGCATTTAAGCGAATTGAGCCTTGCAACCGTGTAGATAGATTTCTCTCGGGTGTTGCGTATCTTGACGGCGAGAGACCATACTTAATCATCTGCCGCGGATATTACACAAGAATGACCATGACAGCTTACGATTTCTTTACCGGAAAGCACAGAGAGTACTTCACAATAGACAGCGGCTATGTCCCTATGAGCAATCCTTTCAATGACAGCCACGCACATGACATCAACGGAACCGACCCGGTTTACGGCTGCCTTTGCGGACAGGGAAATCACAGTCTTTCAACGGCTGACGTGGACGGCGATGGATGTCAGGAAATCATATACGGCGCGGCAGTCATTGACCATGACGGCTCAGTTTTGTACTCAAGCCACGGAATAAGACCTGACGGTGTGGAGGCTAAGTTCGGACACGGCGATGCGATGCATGTGGCATGTATTGACCCTGACAGACCGGGATTTGAGATATTCAATGTGTTTGAGGGCGCAGCAGCAGTCCCTTACGGCTGGGCGCTTAGGGATGCCGAGACGGGTGAGCCTTACTTTGGCGAGTTCGCGGACTGTGACCTTGGGCGCTGCATGATTGGCGATGTTAATCCTAATGTGCGCGGACTTCAGGTGTGGGTAAAGGAGATGTACGACTGCAAGGGAAACAAGCTTCCTGACAAGGTGCTCGGAACAAATCAGTCCATAAGATACGCCGCAGACCTATCAACGCAGATTACGGACGGCGTGGACTACATCCATGAGCAGCACTGTGGAATAATAAATGATAACACCCACGGCATAATGTTAAAGCCGGAGGGAACGCTTACAAACAACGGAACAAAGGGAAATCCTTGTCTCGTAGCTGATTTGTTCGGTGATTTCAGGGAGGAGATTATTCTAAGAAAGGCTGACAACACAGCAATCCGCATATACACGAACACCGAGCTCACCAACCACAAGCTCTTTACGCTCATGCACGACACCATGTACCGCACAGGCATTGCTTGGCAGAACAACTGTTACAACCAGCCTTGCTACACAAGCTTTTACTATGCGTCGGATATGGATTTTAAGTGGGTGCTTCCGCAGCTTGCAAAAGATGAAGATGAGCAGTAAAATAATGAACATAATAACAGCGTCATCTGAAAATATTATGAGCATTGTATGTTGAAGCATATTCCGATTTATGTTTCTTTATATAGCAGACAAATATACAATTTGAAATTATATTTTGTGCCGTCATTTATAGGCAGAATGGAGAGTATTATGGCTAAAGTATATTATTGCTTCCCGGGTGGAAAGCACAAGGCTCTCACAATGAGCTACGACGATGGAAGAACAGAGGACAGAAGGCCTGTTTCAATTTTTAACAAGTATGGAATAAAGGGA
>JBNMKO010000050.1:0-25126 GCA_050874385.1 Eubacteriales bacterium | reverse complement strand
CCAGAAGAGACAGGGACTTTACATCTCATGTATCGAGGAGATTGCATACAAGAGAGGCTTTATTGACAGGGAGCAGCTTGTTGCGCTTGCACAGCCGCTTTTAAAGACAGCTTACGGAAAGTATCTCATTGAGATTGCCAACGGACTGTAGAATTGATGGATTGAGAATATCTATAAATTAAGTAAAATGTGAGGTTTCTATATGGGACAGATTACTGTGAGTAAATGTTACACAGAGGACGGAGTGGAGATAGAGGGATTAAAGGTCATTGAGCCAAAGGTGTTTGGTGATGCGAGAGGCTATTTCTACGAGGTTTACAATTACAACGATTATGCGGCTGCGGGGATTGACATGCAGTTCGTTCAGGACAACCAGTCAGGCTCAAAGAAAGGCGTTATCCGCGGACTTCATTTCCAGAAGCAGTTTCCACAGGATAAGCTTGTCAGAGCGTCAAAGGGAACAGTTTTTGACGTGGCTGTCGACCTGAGAGAGGGCTCTAAGACTTTCGGAAAGTGGTACGGAGTGGAGCTTTCCGATGAGAACAAGAAGCAGTTCTTCATACCTAAGAATTTTGCTCACGGCTTTGTTGTGTTGTCTGATACAGCGGAGTTTGCATATAAGTGTACAGATTTTTATCACCCTAACGACGAGGGCGGTATTATATGGAATGACCCACAGGTCGGTGTAAAGTGGCCGATACCGGAGGATATGGAGCTTATCTTTTCTGATAAGGATACCAAGTGGGGAACACTTGCAGAGTATGTTGAGGCAAAGAAAAATTAGATTTACAGATTGTTGAGTTTAGAAAGGGTTTACAATGCACAATTCAGTCAGAGCAAATTTTATCAAATTTAAGCCGCTCTTGTTCGAGCTTATATCACGGGATATCAAAAATAAATACCGCCGTTCTGTGCTTGGAGTGCTGTGGACCCTTCTGAACCCACTGTTTATGATGATAATTCTCTCAGCAGTTTTCTCGCATCTTTTTGGCTTTGCCGTGGAAAATTATCCTATATATATACTGTGTGGACAGGTATTGTATAATTTCTTTTCGGAGTCCACGCAGCTTGCTATGAATTCGATAATAAACAGTGCGGCGCTCATAAAGAAGGTCTATGTGCCTAAGTATATATTTGTGCTGTCGAGGGTGCTGTCCTGCTCAATCAACATTTTTGCCGCGTATGCCGCGCTTCTCATAGTTATGGTTGTGCTTAGGACACCACTCCATTACACGATGTTTCTATCGGTGATACCTATAGCGATAATGATAATATTTTCCATGGGAGTCGGTTTTATACTGGCAGCGCTGTCCGTAAAATACAGGGATATCGTGCATCTGTATTCGGTATTTCTGACAGGCTTTATATATCTTGCGCCGATTATGTACCCGCTTGATATTTTGGGAAATTTTCTTCTTACAATAGTAAAGCTTAACCCGGTGACTAACATACTTGAGATGTTTCGAGGCTTTATGATGTACAACTCTATGCCGGATTTGTACACGGTGGTTATGTCGGTTGTTCCAAGTGCGCTTGTGTTTGCGTTTGGACTGTGGGTATTTTATAAGAAACAGGATGAATTTATACTGTATTTGTAACTGTTCAGAGCAAAGCAAAATTTCATAAATCGACGAAACGTTTAGCATTTGGGAGGTTGAATATGAACAGTTACCTATGTTTATAGTAATTCTAAAAATTAATGCATCTTTTAATGTAAAGCAATATTCTAAGATATAAGAGTTGCTATATGCAACAATTTATGGAATTGCTATAGAAAGATGGAAATGGCGCAGTCTTGTTATAGTATGTAGTTGTACAGCAATACGTGGATATCAAGTTAGAAAAATAGGAAATTAGGAAGATGAAAGAGAATAAGTCATTTGACGATGTTATTATAGAAGTGAATAATGTTTCGCGCTGCTTTAATCTGGCGAGGGAGAGAGTTGACAGTCTCAAGGAGTACATTGTGCGAAAACTCAAGGGAAATCTTCATTTTGATGAGTTCTGGGCGCTTAATGATGTCTCGTTCAAGGTAAAGCGCGGTGAGTCTATAGGGCTTATGGGACTCAACGGAAGCGGCAAGAGCACAATGCTAAAGATTATCGCGGGAGTGTTAAAGCCGACAAGCGGAAGTGTCAATGTAATGGGCAGCGTCGCTCCTCTTATAGAGCTCGGGGCAGGTTTTGATTCCGACCTCACGGCGCGTGAAAATATATTTCTCAACGGAGCACTTCTTGGACATTCAAGGGAAGTGATGAGCGGGTTCTATGATGAGATAGTGAATTTTGCGGAGCTTCACGATTTTATGGATGTTCCGGTCAAGAATTTTTCATCGGGAATGACATCAAGGCTTGCGTTTTCCATCGCCACAATAGGAAATCCGGATATACTGATTGTCGATGAGGTTCTTGCGGTTGGCGACTCAAAGTTTCAGCAAAAGTGTATAGACCGTATTCAGGATATGATGAGCCGCGGCACAACGGTACTCTTTGTATCGCACAGCATTGACCAGGTAAAGCTTGTGTGCAACAAGGTTGTGTGGCTTGAGCATGGAAAATTAAAGGCGTATGGCGACACGATGGAAATATGTGAGCAGTATGAAGAATTGTATGGTGGCAGATAAGAGTAAAGGATGGATGGGAAAATGAAGTATATAAAAAGAGCAGTGATTGCAGTTGTATATGTTGTGTTTGCATATTTTTATGCACTTCTTCCCGAGTTTCATATAAAAGGCGGCTTTGGGGTAAGTTTAAACCCGTTTAATTTAGAGACATTTGTTATGATGCTATTTATTGGAGTTTATCTGACAGCGTTCTGGATTATTATCAACAGGCTGTTTAGAAATTAAGAGCACATGCGCTCAGAAATGAGGAAGAGCTTGGACAATTTTATTTTTGTGTATAAAAAAAGAATAGATTTGAGAGACAGTAACAGGCTTATCATCCAGACAGGTTCATGTAAAGAGTACATGAAGGATGTTAAGGCTGTTTCCTACGTTAATGGAGTGGAGACACATGTGGATATTGAGGAAAATGTCCATACGCCACTCCTTTTTGTGTATAAAAATGCAGAACCGGAGTTCGACGGCGAGTACAATTTTTGCATTGACCTCCCTGATAAGGTCAGCGGTGTTAAGCTTGTTCTGACAAAGGAGAGCTATCCGTCGGGTGTTGAGCAGGTTTATATATCGGGAAAGCAGATAGATTATCTGAGAAAAATGATAGAGATAAACCTTATCGGCGTTCAGGTGGATGAAAAGGCAGGCAGGATAAAGGTCACAGGCTGGGCGGAGTCGGTTGGCGAGCCGATTATACATGCGTATATGGGCGGCAAAAAGCTTGAGGCGAGCACGAACTTTTTTACAAGGGCTGATATGGTGAACCGCTATTTCCCGGGTGAGCTCAACAAGATGTGCGGATTTGAGATGCTTGTGGACGACAATGGCGCAAGAACGATTAAGCTTGTCAGCGAGTGCGATGGAAGACGCGGCAGTGTCAGCGTCGTTGTAAACAGGGGAAGTGACGAGAAAAAGCGTCAGAGACTTGTGAGCGCGGGAAGCCACCGAAATGATTATTTCACAAGGGCGAGAGACTATATCGCGCTTTATGGGATGAAGCGCTTTATGATAAAGGTTTACGGCAAGTTTACGGGCAAGGCCAAGAAACAAGCAAATGATTACTTCACAAAGATTAATCCGAATGAGGAAAGGCTTGCCGAGCAGAGAAATTATAAGTTTGCGAAAAGACCTAAGTTTTCTATTTTGATACCGGTATACCGCCCGAATGAAAAATTTTTCAGGCTTATGCTTGATTCCGTGGTGAACCAGACCTACGATAACTGGCAGATTTGCCTGGCAGACGGAAGCGGTGAGGGTTTTACCGTTGAAAATATAGTGAAGCCGTATATAGACAGATTTGGCGAGGACAGAGTGCGCTATGTAAAATTAAAGGACAATCTTGGAATTGCCGAGAACACCAACGCGGCGATGCGCCTTGCGGATGGCGATTACATTGTGTTTGGCGACCACGACGACGAGCTGCACCCGACGGCATTTTTTGAATGCATGAGGGAACTTGAGCGCTACCCGGATGCGGAGCTGATTTACTCCGATGAGGATAAGATAATCGAGGACACCGGAATGCACACTGAGCCGCATTTTAAGTCCGACCTCAATATGGAACTTTTAAGGCGCAACAACTATATCTGTCATCTGTGTGTGGTAAAGAGAAGCCTTACAGAGAAGGTCGGGGAGCTCAGGACAGAGTACAATGGCTCGCAGGATCACGATTATGTGCTTCGCTGTGTCGAGCAGGCAAAGTGTGTGAGACATATTCCAAGAATACTATATCACTGGAGAATTAATGATAATTCCACAGCCAAGAGTGCGTCGACAAAGACTTATGCGAACACGGCAGGAGTCAACGCCGTGAGCGCGCATCTTGATAGAATTGGTGTGTCCGGAAAGGTCACAGACGGAATTGCACCGGGTTTTTACGATATAAATTACAAGCTTGAGGGTGAACCTTTTGTATCTGTTATTATACCGAATAAAGACCACCTTGACGACCTCACAAGATGTATCGAGTCCATGGAGAATATAAATAACTATCACAATCTGGAATACATTGTCGTTGAGAACAACAGTGTGCTCGACGAGACCTTTGCCGGCTATGAGGCGATGTCAAAGAAGTATGGCGACAGGTTCAAGCTTGTAAAATGGGATGGCATTTTTAATTACTCTGCCATAAATAATTACGGAATACAGTATGCAAAGGGCGACTATATTCTTCTTCTCAACAATGACACGGAGGTTATTGAGCCGGACAGTTTAAGGAGTATGCTTGCCATATGCCAGCGCAACGAGGTCGGAATAGTTGGTGCAAAGCTTCTGTATGATGACAACACGGTTCAGCATGCCGGGGTAATCATAGGCTATCAGGGAGTTGCCGGACATGCGTTTGCCGGATTGGGCGACGAGGTTTATGGCTATTTTGCGAGGGCAGTGCTCACACAGGAACTTTCGGCGGTGACGGCGGCATGTCTTCTCACAAAGAGAAGTGTGTTCGAGGAGGTTGGAAAGCTCGATGAGACCTTTGAAGTGGCATTTAATGACATAGACTACTGTATGAAAGTGCGCGAGGCGGGATATAAGATTGTGTATGAGCCACACGCAAAGCTTCACCACTATGAGTACAAGTCGAGAGGTGCGGAGGATACGGGAAAAAAACAGGAGAGATTTGGCGGAGAGATTATGCACTTCATCGACAAGTGGAGACCGGCACTTATAAAGGGCGACCCTTACTATAATCCTAACCTTGAGCTGGTCGGGGAGCTGTATACAATAAAGAAGATTTAACAAAAATGTCTGGTGTTTGCTTGAATTTAAAATGGATTTCAAGAAAAATATTTTTGTATAACAAACAAATTTATACAACATTTTAAACTTGCTCATTTACATAATGTATAATAAAATATACTTTTAGAGAACGTAGGCTATATTTGTAAATTGAACTACAAATAATGATGGCAAAAGAGGGAGGACTCGATATGCTTCTTATAAAAAATGGCAGGGTTGTTGACCCGGTGAGCGGTGTGGATAAGGTTATGGATGTTCTTGTCGAGGGCGGCATGATAGTAAAGACGGGGACAGAGGAGGCGGAGTTTTTTGATGAGGCTTGTAAAAAACAGGCAAAAGAAGTATGTTGTGATGGTTCGGCGGATTTGATGCGGGTTATAGATGCGGCAGGTCTTGTTGTTGCGCCGGGGCTTGTCGACACGCATGTGCATTTTCGCGACCCGGGTTTTACTTATAAGGAAGATATCTTTACCGGAGCTGCTGCGGCGGCGAGGGGAGGCTTCACCACAGTTGTGTGCATGGCTAACACCAAGCCGGTGGTGGACAATGTTGACACGCTTGACTATGTTTTGAAAAAAGGCGCACAGACGGGCATACATGTCCTGTCGGCGGCGGCTGTCACGAAAGGTCTTGGCGGAAGTGAGCTTGTGGACATGGAGGAGCTTGCAAATGCTGGGGCGGCAGGCTTTACGGATGACGGAATACCCGTTATGGATGAGAAAGTGCTTGTTGAGGCGATGGAGACGGCGAAAAAGTTAAATCTTCCGATAAGTCTCCATGAGGAGGACCCCGCATTTATAGCCGCGCCCGGGGTCAATCAGGGTGAGGTGTCCAAAAAGATTGGCTACGGCGGAGCGTCAAGAACCGCGGAGGATGTGATGGTTGCGAGGGACTGTGCTCTGGCACTGCATACCGGGGCAGCCGTGTGCATACAGCATATCAGCTCCAAAAATGCGGTTGAGTATGTCAGAACGGCAAAAAAGCTTGGCGCGGATGTACATGCGGAGGCGACACCACATCATTTTACGCTGACCGAGAAGGCTGTGCTTGAGTACGGCACTCTTGCTAGAATGAACCCGCCTGTCAGAACCGAGGAGGACAGGCTCAAAATTATAGAGGGTATAAAAGACGGCACAATAGATATGATAGTCACCGACCATGCGCCACACAGCACGGAGGAGAAGGCAAGACCGATGGAGAGCGCGCCGAGCGGTATCACGGGACTTGAGACATCGCTTGGACTTGGAATAAAGTCGCTTGTTGAGCCGGGACATATAACACTTATGCAGCTCATGGCATGTATGAGCCGCAATCCGATGAAGTTTTACAGAAGAAAGCCTGTAAGCATCGCGGAGGGAAATCCGGCTGATATCGTTATATTCGGTGAGAAGGAGCGCTGGGTGGTTGACCACTTTGCATCGAAAGCCGTCAACAGTCCGTTCATTGGATGGGAGTTGCCGGGAAAGGTTCATTTTACAATCTGCGGCGGGAATGTTGTGTACGAGGCGGAAGCGGAGAAGCAATAAAAAATACCGATGATTGTAGACAATGTTATTAATCTTAAGTTGTGTGATTTTGTTAATAGTGTATCTATAATTGCATGACTGTTTTGGTATAAAATTGATTTGTGTAATCATTTAATAATAATTATAAATGAAGAAATATAGAAAACTGAATGAAAATAGTTGATATTTGTTCGTGTTTAAAATATATTTCAAAAAATTTGTTTATTTGTATAATGATGAAAAATATTGGGAAAGGAGCTGCGCGGATGTTCAGCCATGTTGTAAAAGTATATAAAAATTGCGGTTTGAAGCCGGCGATAAAGGCTGCACTGCATGATGTGCGGGCAGGAAAAATAAGGCGTGGTCAGAGGCTTTACTATATGCGCAGCTTGTTTTCCGAGGAGCAGAGGGAGAACACAGTTCTCTCGGGGTATAGAATAATAAAGGTGGACAGCGTGAAGCTTCACATGGATATGGTGTGTGAGCTTGAGAAGGCTGTAGAGGAAAAACGTCCGGCACTTATATACATGGATGAACTCAGGAATGGCGAGCTTTTGTACAAGCCCGATTTTGCGCCGGACAATCTTTGCGCCCACAATTATATTGGCAACTGTATTGTGGTCAGGGAAGATTTGATTGATGAGAGGGCGGAAGTGTTGGCAAAATCCACATCATTGTGGGAGTTTAACAAATATATCTGCGAAAAATGCAGAGTTGACGAGATAGCGCACATAAGCCGTGCGCTTTTTGAGGATAATTGGGAAATATTAGAGAACGAAACATCTAACAGCGACGATAAAATACTGGAAATGGACTGTCATAAATGGGAAAATTCATATAGTAACAGTTTTGAGCAAAAAAATACAACTACGAAAGATGTTCAAAACGAAAGAGGCAAAGAAATTGCGGGTAACAATGGCATACACAGTGACGGGGGCATGGAAAACGCGGTTGAAGTGCATACCCCTTTAGTCTCCGTGATAATTCCAAATTATGAACATGTAGAGGATTTGCGCAGGTGCGTGGAGTCGCTTTTATATATAGATAGTTATAAGAATATTGAGATAATAATCGTTGAGAACAACAGCAAGTCGGAGGAGATTTTTTCTTATTATGATGAGCTTTCAAGGGAACATTCCGATATCGTGAGGGTTGTGAAATGGGAGGGAAAATTTAACTATTCTGCAATCAATAACTACGGTGTCGGGTTCGCGAAGGGGGAGCTTATATTGCTTTTGAACAATGACACAAAGCTTATTGAGCCGGAGTCAATCGGTTCTATGGTTAAATATGCGCAAAGGCAAAACACGGGTGCCGTCGGCGCATGTCTTATCTATGAGGATAAGACGATACAACATGCGGGCGTGATAGTGGGAATAGGGCCTGACAGGACGGCAGTGCATCCTAATTCTGGTGTGCCGCTTATCGAGGAAGGGTATCGCCACAGCATACATCATGTGCAGAATTACTCCGCCGTCACGGGTGCCTGCCTTATGGTAAAAAAGGAGCTTTATAAAAAACTTCATGGACTTGACGAGGAGTTCGCGGTTGCGTACAATGACGTGGATTTCTGCTTGAGGCTGAGGCAGATGGGACTTTTGAACGTGTATGTTCCGCAGGCACTTTTTTTTCACTATGAGTCAAAGTCGAGAGGCTATGACGACAAGGGGGAACGGCATGAGAGATTTCTGCACGAGTCGGCTATGTTTCGTGGGAGATGGCAGCACATTATCGATGATGGCGACCCTTATTACAATGTAAATCTTTCAAAGAATGTGCCTTGGAAGATTGACACATGATTAAAATATTGTAAGGTAATTATATGTGTTGGCATAAGAGTAGAAATGATTATATATTTAGATATATTTTGAGGCAGCATTGGATTAAAAATTCTGAAAGGCGGTAGTTACAATGGGTTCTAATATATATAAAATAAAGAAGGCAGCAGCCTATATTAAGCATTATGGCCCGGATAAGCTCGCAAAGAAAGCGCTTGGGAAGCTGATTGACAGGGATGACTACGCCGAACACTTTTCGGAGCTTGAGACGGACGAGGAGGAGCTGTTCTTTGAGAGAGGGCGAAACTTTGAAAAAAAGCCGCTTATCAGTGTTCTCGTGCCTGTGTACAATCCGCCTGTTGAATATTTTAAGGAAATGCTTCTGTCGGTTATAAACCAGACCTATTTTAACTGGCAGCTCTGTCTTGTGGATGCCGGAACAAAAAAGCTGGGCGATGTTGTGAATGAGATAGCGGACGGTGACGAGCGCGTCTGTTATATGGAGATAGCCAACGGCGGAATTGCGGAAAATACCAACGCCGCCCTTTTGATGGCTGAGGGCGAGTATGTAGCGCTTCTTGACAATGACGATACTTTGTCCACCGATGCGCTTTACCGCATGGTTGAGATGATAAACCGCGAAAATGCGGACTGCCTTTACTCGGATGAGGATAAGATGGACGGTGAGGGAAAGAAGCATTTTTGTCCTCATATCAAGCCTGATTTCAACCCACAGCTTTTGCGGAGCAACAACTATATATGTCATCTGTTTATGGTCAAGACCACGCTTGCAAAGGAGGTCGGCGGCTTTTCAAAGGAGTATGACGGGGCACAGGACTACGATTTTATTTTAAAATGCACGGAAAAAGCTGAAAGAGTTTCACATGTAAATCGTGTTTTGTACCATTGGCGCACCCATGAAAGCTCAACCTCAAGTAATCCGCTGTCAAAGCTCTACGCATATGAGGCAGGAAAGAAAGCTATAGAGGCTCACCTTGCGAGAATAGGCGTACATGGCAGAGTGAGTATGCTCGACGATATGGGATTTTACAGGGTTGAGTATGAAAAAAACGGAACAGATGATAAAATGGGTGATGTGAAATATGGGAAAGATGAAATCAATGACTCAATAATCCAAGCTGATAAGAACAGCGATGACAAAAATAGTCAAAACAGCGATAGTATGGATGAAAACTGCACAGAAAATACCACGAACAGTAATCAGACAGGGAATATTGCGGATAGTGCGATTGTCAATGAAAAGAGTGATGATGAAGATAGCGTCAAAGAAAGTTCCGTGGTGGTTGTCGGCACAGGTGTTAAGGATAATGAGACGGCACAGAAGTATTTTAAGTATCTGAGGAAAAACACAGATTATAAGAATATGCAGCTCTGCGCAATGGGAGAGCTTGATGCGTCAAGGCTTGAGGCATACACATGCGATTATTTTTGTATTTTGCTGTGCGGAACAAAGACGGAGCATGGCGGATGGCTTGGAACGCTCACCGCACAGGCGGATGCGCTGTCGGCAGATGCTGTGGCGGCAAAACTCCTTGTGAGGCAGTCATTTCCGTTATATAAGAAGATTAGCAGAAGCTTTATAGTGTACTCAGGCGATGATTACAAGGATGTGTTGGGGAGAGTTCATGTAAACGCAGGAAAACCTAGCTGGTATAAGGGCTGCTTTAACAGAAATATATTGCAGCAGAATATAAAGACACCACCAAAGACGGCTGTGCTTGTGAGACGCGAGGAGCTTATGAGACTTCTTGCGGATGATTGGGGAGCACAGGACGGGAAGATGTATCTTTATGAACCGGGAGTGGAGCTGTATAAGTAAAAAATGGTGAAATAGTATGTCAGATGTTAAGTGAATTAACATACTTAAAAGGAAATCAAGAAAAAAGTATGCCAAAATATAAGTGAAAGAGCATACAGAAAATAAAGATGCAAGAAAAAGTATGCCACACAGATTGAAGGGAGGAAAAGTATGGTCAGCATAATTATTCCAAATTATAATGGTGCGTGTTTTCTGGATGATTGTCTGGGTGCGCTAAAAAAACAGACGTATGACGACATGGAGGTTATACTGGTCGACAATGCCTCGACGGACGACAGCGTAGAGCTTGCCAAAAAGCTGTACCCGAATATACGAGTTGTCGAGCTTTCTGACAATACAGGTTTTGCATACGCGGTCAACCGTGGAATAGAGGCGGCGCAGGGCGAGTATGTGCTGCTTTTGAACAACGACACTATAGTGTTTCCTAATTTTGTGAAAAACCAGTATAAGATGATTAAGAACAAGCCGGATGTGTTTTCGTGCTCCGCGCTTATGATACAGAACAAAAACCGTGAGCTTGTCGACGACGCGGGTGACGAGTTTGCGGCGCTTGGATGGGGCTTTGCGCCGGACAGGGATAAGTCGGTTACAGGGTGCGGTGTGCCGCATGAGGTGTTCTCGTCCTGTGCAGGCGCGGCTATATACAGAAAGGCTGTGTTTGACGAGATTGGTCTGTTCGACGAGAGCTTTTTTGCGTACCTTGAGGATATGGATGTCGGCTATCGTGCAAGGCTGGCGGGGTACAGAAACTTATATAATCCGTATGCAAAGGTATATCACCTCGGAAGCGCGTCGAGCGGGTCAAGACATAATGCGTTCAAGGTCGAGCTGTCGGCTAGGAATACAATGTACATGATAAGAAAAAATATGCCTGTCGCGCAGTTTGTATTTAACTTGCCATTTATTGTGTCTGGGATTATAATAAAGATAGTATATTTTTCCAAAAAAGGTCTTGCAAAACCATATTTAAAAGGTATCGGAAAAGGTCTTTTTGGAAGAAAGAACGTGGGCAGACATAAAGCTTACAATGTTGGAACATATATCAAGGTACAGATGTGGTTGTTTCGGGGACTGGTTAAGCGTGTGAGGTAATTTTACCTATGAAGGAGGGGGTGATTATTATGGAGAAATCCGTAAGAATATGGTCAGGCATTTATCTTGTGCTTGGAGTTATAGGTGTTATCATGAGGTTTGCACAGCTTGTCCAATCGATGGATAGTGGATTTGCGATGAACAACTTAGGGGAGTCGTGGGAAGTGACGGGACCGAATGTGCCGACGGTTGTGTATCTGCTTTGCAATATCGCACTTGGGGGATTTAGAATAGCGCTTGGCATATTGGGGTTTAAATTTGCCTCGCTTGACAAAGTGTGGAAGCCTGTGTTAGCGCTTTCGATTATACATGCAATTCTCTCGATTTTTACACTCAATATTTTTGCGATTGTGATTGCGGCACTCGGCTTTATTCTTTATATCATGTATTACAATACGGAGTACAAGGCTTTCTATGGATTGCAATAGGATGGCATAAAATTTTTTCCGAATAATCTTACGTCTTGATAAGCGTCCTCGGATATGTTAAAATAAACATAATCCGTGGGGCGCTTATTTTGTCCGGGTGCAGTTTACACGGCGTATTAAGCTATATCATGGAAATGTTTCGTATGCATCTATTGGGGGTGCAGGAAGGAGATAGAGCATGTCATACATGGATACCTACAAGCAGTGGTGTGAGAACCCTTATTTTGATGAGTCAGTCAGAGAGGAGCTCAAGTCCATCGCAGGTAATGAGAAGGAGATTGAGGACAGATTTTACAAGGATTTGGAGTTTGGAACCGGTGGTCTTAGAGGAGTTATCGGATACGGTACTAACAGAATGAACGTGTACACTGTGAGAAGAGCTACACAGGGACTTGCCAACTTTATTATCAAGGAAGGCGCACAGGATAAGGGTGTCGCTATCGCATTCGACTCGAGAAGAATGTCACCTGAGTTTTCGGATGAGGCTGCGCTTTGCCTTGCGGCTAACGGCATTAAGGCTTACATTTTCCCGTCACTTCGTCCTACACCTGAGCTTTCATTTGCTGTCAGATACTTAGGATGTACGGCCGGTATCGTGGTAACGGCAAGCCACAATCCGCCTGAGTATAACGGATATAAGGTATACTGGGAGGACGGCGCACAGATTACCGCTCCTAAGGACAAGCAGATTATCACAGAGGTACTTAACGTAACCGATTTCAACACGGTTAAGACTATGGACAAGGAGGCAGCCAAGGCAGCAGGACTTTACAATGTCATCGGCTCCGACCTTGACGACGCTTACATAGCAGAGCTCAAGAAGCAGATTGTAAATCCTGACGTGATTAAAGAGATGGGAAAGACAATGACTGTTGTCTACACACCGCTTCACGGAACAGGAAATATTCCTGCGAGAAGAGTGTTAAAGGAAATCGGCTTTGAGAATGTGTATGTCGTTCCGGAGCAGGAGCTTCCGGATGGAAACTTCCCTACAGTCAGCTATCCTAACCCGGAAGACCCGGCTGCATTCACACTTGCACTCAAGCTTGCAAAGGAGAAGAATGCTGATGTCGTTCTCGCAACAGACCCTGATGCCGACAGACTTGGCGTGTATGCCAAGGATTCCAAGACAGGCGAGTATGTTTCATTTACAGGTAATATGTCAGGTATGCTTATAGCTGAGTATCTTCTCTCACAGAAGAAGGCTAAGGGACTTATCCCTGACAACGGAGCACTTGTAAAGACAATTGTTTCAACAAACATGGCGGATGCGGTTGCAAAGGAGTACAACCTCAAGCTTATCGAGGTTTTGACAGGCTTCAAGTATATCGGAGAGCAGATTAAGCTTTTCGAGCAGCAGCATACATACCAGTATATGTTCGGATTTGAGGAGAGCTACGGCTGCCTTGTCGGAACACATGCAAGGGATAAGGATGCGATTGTCGCTGTTATGGCTCTTTGTGAGGCAGCAGCTTACTACAAGAAGCAGGGACTCACTCTCTGGGATCAGATGGTCAACATCTACGAGAAGTACGGCTACTACAGAGAGGGACTTAAATCCATCACACTCAAGGGTGTTGAGGGCGTAGCAAAGATTAAGGAGATGCTTGACAATCTCCGTGAGAACACTCCTGAGAAGTTTGGCGATTTCACAGTTCTCTCTGCCAGAGATTATGACAGGGATGTAATTGTGGACATGAAGACAGGCGAAAAGAAGCCTACAGGACTTCCTAAATCAAATGTTCTCTACTATGACCTCAATGACGGCGCATGGTGCTGTGCAAGACCATCGGGAACAGAGCCTAAGGTTAAGTTCTACATGGGCGTTAAGGGCACAAGCTTTGAGGATGCACAGGAGAAGCTCAACGCTCTTTCTGAGGCTGTTATGAAGGTTGTTGAAGGAAAATAAGCTGTTGCAATGACCGGGAAATTAGGGTAGAATTGTTTGCATTGGCTTAGTGTTGTGCCGTGTAAATATCTGTTGAGGTATTTACACAAAATGATATTAAAAACAAGATGTTAATACTGCTGCGAGGCTGGCATATATCCTTATGTCAGCCTCGTATGTTGCGTGTGAAGAGATTATTGTATAATATGATATTTTAGTGGTATGAGCAGGCAGCTAAGTGGATTGCGAATATTCGATTGAATAAGAGGATTAGATGAAAGACTTAACAAATGGAAAACCGGCGAAGATAATACTGTATTTTGCACTGCCGATTCTTATAGGAAACCTGTTTAACCTTGCCTACAATCTGGCGGATACGCGAATTGTCGGCACATATCTGGGAAATGATGCGCTGGCGGCGGTTGGCTCGATAAGCACATTAAATGATTTGCTTGTGGGTTTTGTCGTGGGACTGGCAAACGGGTTTGCCGTGATTATGGCACAATATTTTGGCAGTGGGAACAGGGACAAATCAAGAAAAGTATTTGCGCTATCAATTTTTATGGGACTAATTGTTACGGCACTTATTGTGGCAGGGAGTCTTATTTTTATGGACGGACTTCTCAACTGGATGAATGTCATGGACGAGCACAGGGAGGCTTCCGTTGCCTACATCACGGTGATTATAGCCGGACTTTTCTTCTCAATCATATACAATGTGCTTGCAGGTAATTTAAGGGCGATAGGCGATGCGTACACACCTCTTATTTTTCTTGTGGTATCCGCTGTGCTCAATGTGGCACTTGATATATTGTGTGTAAAATATCTGAAGATGGGAGTAAGGGGCGCGGCTGTGGCTACTGTGGCTTCACAGGCGGTATCGGCTGTACTTTGTTTTATTTACACATGGAAAAAATATGCGTTTTTGCATTTTAGCATAAAGGATTTTATTCCTGAAAAAGAGCTTGTAAAGCCTATGTTTGAGAGCGGAATGTCGATGGGGCTTATGAGCTGTCTTGTCTCCTTTGGTACTTTGTCGTTGCAGACGGCGATAAATACGCTGGGAACGAACACGATTGTCGCTCACGCAGCGACGAGAAAGCTCACCAACCTGTATACGCTTCCGTTCAGTGTGCTTGGAACGACAATGGCTACATACTGTGGTCAGAATTGTGGTGCAGGGCGCTATGACAGAATACGTGAGGGGCTTAAAATTTCTCTTGGATGTTCCTATGTGTGGAGCGTTGTGGTGCTGATTGTTAGCTATACAATCTGTCCGTACCTGATTGTGGCGATAACGGACACGGGCATACAGGAGGTTATCGACACGGCATGTCTGTACCAGCGTGTTGACTCATGTTTTTATGTGATTGTGGCTACGATAGTAATTGTTAGAAACAGTCTTCAGGGTATTGGCGACCACACCACGCCGATTTTTTCCAGTGGGCTTGAGCTTGTGGGAAAGGTGCTTATCGCATTGCTTCTGACACCGGTTATAGGGTACTGGGGCATCATAATTTCGGAGCCTATAGTGTGGGTGATTATGGTCATTCCGCTTATTATAAGCATGATTAGACGGATGAAAAAATCGTCTGTAAATGAGAAAATAAGGTTTGAAAAATAGTACATTATTCCGTATTGACATTTTGCTGTATACACTGCATAATGTAGCTTGTATGTTATGAGACCACAATATATTGTGGTTATTTATTTGGGAGGGTTTCGATGAAGATTATAAAAAGAAATGGCTCGGAAGAAATATTTGATGTCAGTAAAGTGGAGTCGGCTATAGCAAAGGCTAACGCGGCTTCCGACAATGCGCCACTTAGCAGGGAGCAGATAGCAGATATTGCAGACTATGTTGAGTATAAGTGCAATAAGCTTAACAGGGCTGTATCGGTAGAAGAGATACAGGACATGGTTGAGAACCAGATAATGTCTACCGGAGCATTCGATGTCGCAAGGGGATATGTGCGTTACCGCTATAAGCGCTCCCTTGTAAGAAAGGCTAATACTACAGACACGAGAATTCTTTCATTGATTGAGTACAATAACGAAGAGGTTAAACAGGAAAACTCCAACAAGAACCCGGCTGTCAACAGTGTCCAGCGAGATTACATGGCAGGAGAGGTCAGCAAGGATATAACAAGACGACTTCTTCTCCCGGTGGAGATTGTTGAGGCGGACGAGCAGGGAATAATACACTTCCACGATTCAGATTACTATGCACAGCACATGCACAACTGCGATTTGGTAAATCTTGAGGATATGCTGCAGAATGGAACGGTAATCAGTGAGACACTTATCGAGAAGCCGCACAGCTTTTCCACGGCGTGCAACATTGCCACGCAGATTATAGCTCAGGTTGCATCGAGCCAGTACGGCGGACAGAGCATATCACTTGCACACCTTGCACCTTTTGTAAATATTTCCCGTGAGAAAATCCGCAAGGATGTCATGGAGGAGCTTGCTCTTTTAGACTGTAATCCGACTGAGGAAAAGATTTCGGAGATAGTCGAGACAAGGCTCAGAAGAGAGATTACCAAGGGTGTCCAGACAATCCAGTATCAGGTAATCACGCTTATGACGACAAATGGACAAGCACCATTCCTTACCGTATTCATGTACCTTAACGAGGCTAAGAATGAGCAGGAGAAGGCAGACCTTGCCATGATTATAGAGGAGACACTAAAGCAGCGTCTGCAGGGTGTTAAAAATGAGGCAGGAGTGTGGGTGACACCGGCATTTCCTAAGCTTATATATGTGTTGGAGGATGACAATATAACCGAGGATTCCAAGTATTTCTATCTCACGGAGCTTTCAGCCAAATGTTCTGCAAAGAGACTTGTGCCTGACTATATTTCCGAGAAGAAGATGAAGGAGCTCAAGGAGGGCAACTGTTTCCCTGTAATGGGATGCAGAAGCGCGCTCAATCCTTGGAAGGACGAGAACGGAAATTATAAGTTCTACGGACGTTTTAATCAGGGAGTCGTGACAATCAACCTTGTCGATGTGGCACTCACGTCGGGCGGTGACTATAAAAAGTTCTGGGAGATTTTTGATGACAGGCTTGAACTCTGTTTCCGCGCACTCATGTGCCGCCACAACAGGCTCAAAGGGACACTTTCGGATGTCGCCCCTATTCTTTGGCAGAACGGTGCGCTTGCGCGTCTCAAAAAGGGCGAGAAGATAGATAAGCTTCTATATGGCGGCTACTCCACGATATCGCTTGGGTATGCCGGACTTTACGAGTGTGTAAAGTATATGACAGGGCTTTCACACACCAATTCGGAGGCAACTCCATTTGCAATAGATGTGATGAAGTATATGAACGACAAATGTGTGGAGTGGACCGATAAAACCAATATAGCATTCAGTACTTACGGCTCACCTATCGAGAGCACTACATATAAGTTTGCAAAATGCCTTCAGAAGAGATTTGGAATTATTCCGGGGATAACTGACAAGGGCTATATAACCAACAGCTACCATGTGCATGTCACAGAGCCGATAGATGCTTTTTCAAAGCTTGCATTTGAGTCACAGTTTCAGGCGTTGTCGACGGGCGGAGCGGTCAGCTATGTGGAGGTTCCGAACATGCAGCACAACATACCTGCCGTTCTCGAGGTTATCAAGTTCATATACGATAACATTATGTATGCGGAGCTTAACACCAAGAGCGATTACTGCCAGAAGTGCGGTTTTTCAGGTGAGATACAGACAGTGGTTGACGATGACAAGAAGATTGTGTGGGAATGTCCACAGTGCGGCAACAGGGATGAGAATACACTCAATGTGGCGCGCCGCACATGCGGATACATCGGAACACAGTTCTGGAATCAGGGAAGAACGCAGGAAATCAGGGAGAGAGTGCTGCACTTATAAAAATATAAGTGTATCAGCATAAGAAAAACCCTAAAACATAGCGGTTTACATTTGTATTTGTGCCGTCAGAAGCGGCATGAAAATTAATATGGATTTTAGAGTGAATGAATTGTGAAGAGATTTCTCAATTCATTCACTTTTTTATCACAAAAAGAACACAATTCGTTGTTATAGTGTACTCATAAAAGAGAGAGGGAAACAGTTAAATCCCTCATGGTAAACATTGAAATGCGGAGGTAAACGATTATGGATAACAACGAATATGGATTTAATAATATGAACAACAATAATGATACACAGATGAATGGCAGTGCAGATAACAACACAGAGATGAACAGCAGCTCACATATGAACAACAGTTCATATATGAATAGTTCTGATGCGTCACAGAATACAGGTGTTGAGAACAATGTGTCAAATGTGACATCGGCTTCAGGCGAGAATGTATATGGAAGCGGGAATAATTCAACGGATGCCAATGGCACATCAAATACACAGAATGTATACCAGTCATCATATAGTCAGGAGAGTTCATCATACGGTAATAATCAGTATGATAGCCAGTCAGCTTACACAAGTGTATATGGCATGAACAACAATAATAATGATAACAATGACAAGAAGTCCAAGAAGGCTAAGGCAAATAAGGAGAAGAAGCAGCACAGCTTCATGTTCAAGGCAGTAAGAAACGTTGCATGTGCGGCTGTGATAGGTGCAGTTGCCGGTGGTTCTTTCTATGGCGCAATGTATGCCGGATACATTAATTTCCCTACAAAGTCGGGAACAGACCTTACTGATGAGCAGTTGAGCCAGATTGCCAAGGAGCTCAACAAGAGTTATCTTGCAGGTATAACGGACTCATCAGCCGCAGGTTCAACACTTGCAAGCGTGTCATCAAGTTCTGTCACATCGGGTGCAAAGGTTCTTGATGTATCTGATATTGTGGACAATGTTATAAGCTCCGTTGTCGCAATAAGCGGAACAGAGACGGTGTCAAGCAGCTCATACGGATTTAGCTTCTGGGGCAACACACCACAGACATATGAGGCTAGTGTCAGCGGTTCAGGTATCATTATCGGTGCAAATGACACGGAGCTTTTGGTTGTGACCAACGCACATGTTGTTGAGGATGTGAATAACCTTAAAGTTACCTTTGGCGATGGCGCTGAGGTGGATGCGGTTATCAAGGGCATGAAGGCTGACAGTGACCTTGCGGTTGTTGCGGTTAAGCTCGATGACATAAGCAACGAGACAATGTCCGCAATCTCGATAGCAAAACTTGGTTCGTCAACAGATGTAAAGGTCGGCGAGGCTGCAATCGCAATAGGTAATGCGGCAGGTTATGGTATATCTGTCACAACTGGTATTGTGAGCGCTGTCGACAAGAGCCTTACGGTTGATGATGTCGTATATGAGAACCTTATCCAGACTGATGCGGCAATCAATCCTGGAAACAGTGGTGGTGCATTGTTCAATGCCGAAGGTGAGGTTATAGGTATCAACTCCGTAAAGATGACTGATACTAAGGTTGAGGGTATGGGCTACGCAATCTCAATCGAGTCCGTCAAGGATATAATTGATGACCTCTCAACACAGACAACAAGAGTAGCACTTGACAATAATGAGAGAGGCTATCTTGGCATATCGGGAAGCTCGGTTACATCGGAGATTTCAAAGACATACGGATGGCCTGTAGGTGTCCTTGTCAGAAGCGTTTCAGAGGGCTCGGCAGCAGAGGCGGCAGGACTTAAAGTTAACGATGTAATCACAAGCTTTGACGGCAAGGATGTGGACTCATGGGAGACACTTGTCAACATGATGCAGTACTATGAGGTTGGTGAGGAGATTGAAGTCACATACTCACACCTTGAGAATGGTGAGTTTGTTGAGAACACGACAACAGTTACTCTCACAGAGAGACCGCAGGTAAACACTAACAGGTAAATTATTGATGGTGAGTAGAAATCACAGTTGAATATTAACACTTTGATAATTGATAGTTAATTTATTTGATTTAACATTATCAGAGGAGTATCCCACTTTTATTGAGTAGAGTAATAGTAGAATAATGGCTTGCTTGATGGTGTTATGAGCGATTAGTAAAAAGGACTGTGAGCATCCGGTTGATTAAGGCGGAAACAGATATTGTATGCAGGAAAGCGCATACATCTGTCTCCGCTTTTTTCTTGCAATATCATAGCGTATTGTGTATACTGTATAAATAGTTGAAGCAATTATTGCGATTGTTTTGATGATATACCATTTTGGAGGATTCGGATGAAAGATTTAATTTCCGTTATTGTTCCCTGTTATAATGAGAGCGAAGCGTTGCCTAAATTTATAGAGGTTTTGGATAGAATAATAGCTAAGATGGATTATGTTGATTTTCAGGTGGTGTTAGTCAACGATGGTTCAAGGGATAATACGCTTGAGGTTATGAAGGATATAGCGCGGACACACCCTGTTGTAAAGTATGTCTCATTTTCGAGAAATTTTGGAAAAGAGGCGGGAATGTATGCGGGGCTTGCATATGCGGACGGAGATTATGTGGCTATCATGGACGCGGACCTTCAGGACCCGCCGGAATTTCTTATAGATATGTATGAGGCAGTCACCAAGGAAGGATATGACTGTGCGGCTGCGAGACGTGTAACCCGCAAGGGTGAGCCGCCGATAAGGTCGTTTTTTGCGAGGATGTTCTACAAGCTTATGGGAAAGATGTCGACCACGGAGGTTGTCGATGGAGCGAGGGATTTCAGGCTGATGAACAGAAGGTTTGTCGATGCACTTTTAAACTGCCATGAGTACAATCGTTTCTCGAAGGGGATGTTTGGCTGGGTAGGTTTTAAGACTAAGTGGATTGCATACGAGAACGTGGAACGTGTGGCAGGACAGACCAAGTGGAATTTCTGGTCACTGTTTAAGTACAGTATAGAGGGAATAGTGGCATTTTCTACAACGCCGCTTGTATTTGCGTCATTTATCGGAATTTTGTTCTGTCTGATAGCTTTTATTGCGGTGATTTTTATTGTCGTGAGAAAGTTCGCTTTTGGAGACCCTGTGGCGGGATGGGCATCAATGACGTGCATAATAACGTTTTTGGGCGGATTGCAGTTATTTTTCATGGGTATATTTGGACAGTACCTTGCAAAGACCTATCTAGAGGTCAAGGACAGACCTATTTATATAGTTGCTGATACTAATATGGAAGGAAAAGAAGGAGTAAGATATGGCAGAAGATAGAAACAATATAGATAACAACAATGAAAATTCTAAGATAAACAGCACCAATAACAACACAAATAACAGTAAGAACAATGATGACGAGTACGAGAAGGTCTGCTCCATCTGCCGCCGCCCTGAGAGCAAGGCGGGCAAGATGATACAGATGGGCATGGGAATGTATGTTTGCCCGGATTGTATGCAGCGCTCTATGGACACCATAATGAAGGGCGACTTCAACTACGATGAGATGATGAAGCTCTCAAAGGATATGCCGGGCATACATTTTATGAATATGTCTGATTTTGCCGGGGAAATCCCACAGAAGCAGAAGATTAAGAAAAAGAAGGAGGGCGAGAAGAAAGTCCCTCTTATAAATCTTAAGGATATTCCTGCACCTCACAAGATTAAGGAGAAGCTTGACGAGTATGTGATTGGTCAGGAGTACGCTAAGAAGGTTATCTCTGTAGCCGTCTACAACCACTACAAGAGGGTTGCAACCGACACGATGGACTCCATAGAGATTGAGAAGTCCAACATGCTTATGATTGGACCTACGGGAAGTGGTAAGACCTATCTTGTAAAGACGCTTGCAAGACTTTTAAATGTTCCTCTCGCGATAGCGGACGCGACATCGCTCACGGAGGCGGGCTATATCGGCGATGATATCGAGAGCGTTGTCTCAAAGCTCCTTGCGGCGGCTGACAACGACGTTGAGAAGGCAGAACAGGGAATTATCTTTATCGACGAGATAGACAAGATTGCAAAGAAGAAGGAGACAAGAAGCCGTGATGTGAGCGGTGAGTCGGTTCAGCAGGGAATGTTAAAGCTCCTTGAGGGCGCTGACATAGAGGTTCCTGTCGGCTCTAACAGCAAGAATGCGATGGTTCCGCTTGTGACGGTCAACACCAGAAACATTCTCTTTATCTGCGGCGGCGCTTTCCCTGACCTTGAGGACATAATAAAGGAGCGTCTCAACAAGCAGGCATCCATCGGTTTCATGGCGGATTTGAAGGACAAGTATGACAATGTTGAGAACCTTATCTCAAAGGTGACAATCGAGGATTTGAGAAAGTACGGCATGATACCGGAGTTCTTAGGACGACTTCCTGTTGTGTTCACGCTCGATGCGCTCACAAAGGATATGCTCATAAAGATATTAAAAGAGCCAAAGAACGCTATACTCAAGCAGTACGAGAAGCTTCTTGAGCTCGATGAGGTCAAGCTTGAGTTCGAGGACGATGCGATAGAGGCGATAGCCGAGAAGGCGCTTGAGAAAAAGACGGGCGCGAGAGCACTGCGCTCAATCATCGAGGAGTTCATGCTCGATATCATGTACGAGATACCAAAGGACGACAATATCGGCAAGGTGACTATAACGAGAGCATATATCGAGAAGAAAGGCGGACCGCTTGTCGAGATGAGGACGGCGGGGTATCTGCCGGCATAGAGGGGGAAATCAGAATGGGTAAAGAGCAGAGATTTGAAAAAGTGTATTCTCAGGGTCAAATGACCGTCACGGAAATCTGGGTGGATAAGCAGACGGGCGTGAATTACTTATATCATGCAAGCGGTTATTCGGGTGGTTTGACACCGTTGTTGGATAGAGAGGGCAAACCGGTTGTGTCTCCGATTGTGAATGGTTGATTTTGCGTTGTGAAAGTGGCAAAGAGGATTGCGAATATTCGGTTTGCTAGGAAAAAAGAATGAGAACTTACTCATAATGTTATGATAAATTACGCGGGAAATTCATAGTATTAAGAAAAAGCGTACAGGAAATATTATGGATAACTGCGGAAAATATATAACAGGTGAGGATTATATCGACCTTTTGTACAGACGCTCGGATGAGTTTGACCCTGGGGCGGAGGGTTTTAGGGACTATTGTATTACACAGATAGATGACAGGTGGGGAATAATACATCTTAATAGGAATGAGACAGGAGAGGTGAACTACGAGAATTTCGGGTACACCTCTTTTCCTGTTATATACGGTACACAGGACTATGGCGCGATGGGGGCGGCAGGTATCACGCAGGTTAGGGAACAGCCATTTCTTACACTTCGAGGCACTGGAACGCTTATAGGCATAGTCGATACGGGGATAAGGTACGACCATGAGGCGTTTGTCAGGGAGGACGGGAGCAGCATTATAGATGCGATATGGGACCAGACGGCGGACAATGTGCAGGAAAGCAATAGAGGTGTATTTAATGATGTGGAAAATACTTTGACAGGAGACAGTGAAAGAGGCTCTGCAGGAAGTAATGTTAATGCAAGCCGTGAGCTCGACAACATGGTTATGTACGGCAGGGTGTACTCAAATGCGATGATAAACGAGGCGCTTTCCTCGCCAAATCCGCAGGATATAGTTCCGGTCACGGACGAGGCAGGCGGACATGGGACGATGCTTGCGGGGCTTGCGGCGGGTCAGGAAAAGCCGGAGCAGGGATTTACGGGGGCTGCTCCGGGGGCGAGGCTTGTTGTCGTAAAACTTAGGCAGGCGAAAAGGTATCTTAGGGAATTTTATCTTGTGAATGATGCCGCGCTTTGTTATTCGGAGATTGATATAATACTGGGTGTGCGTTTTCTTGAGCAGTATGCGCGGATGGCAGGCATGCCTATATCCATAGTGGTCGGTCTTGGAACCAACATATCCTCACATGCTGGGAGCACAGTGCTGTCGGACTATCTTGACAATATCGGAAGAAATATAGGGCGGTGCGTGACGACATGTACGGGAAATTACGCCAACAGCAGACTTCATTTTCGAGGAAATCTGCTGCCCGATGCAGAGTATATTCCGATTGAGATAAGGGTTGGTGAGAATGACAAGGGATTTTATTGTGTCTTATGGTCGGAGCCGCCGGAGGTGTTCTCGCTTGAGTTTATCTCGCCGATAGGGAGGGTGGAGCAGAGAGTTCCGCCAAAGATAAATGAGAGAACTACGCTGAGGTTTATACTTGAGGGGACGCAGATAGAGGTTTTTTACGGGCTTAATCAGGCGGTGTCGGGGCTCAATTTTGTGACGCTGCGATTTTTTACGCCGTCGCCCGGAATATGGACTATAAGGGCATACGGCTATTCGGTGCTGTCGGGCGGTTTTAACATGTGGATAAACAACAGGGAATTTTTGTGGTCGGACACATATTTTTTGCAGCCCGACCCGTACAACACGATAACAGACCCGGGAAATACAAATGTGCCAATCACGGCGGGGGCATACAACTACAGGGACGGGAGCATATACATAGGAAGCGGAAGGGGAACGGTTGTCTACAGCGATAGCAAGCCGGACATTGTTGCGCCGGGGGTCAATGTGCTGTGTCCTTTGCCGGACAGAGACAATTCGTATGGGCAGATGACGGGCAGCAGTCTTGCGGCGGCGATAACAGGGGGCGGTGCGGCGCTCATTCTCGAGTACGGCATTGTAAAAGGATTTTATCCTTACATGCGCGCGTACACCGTGAAAAGTTTTTTGATAAGCGGCGCGGACAGGAGGGAGGACTACAGATACCCAGACCCGCTTTTTGGATATGGGACGCTCAATGTCTATAAGGCGATAGAGAATATAAGGAAGTGAGTAATATTCTGGTCAAGGTAAAGCAACTGCGTGACAGTAAGATTGTAGAAATATCAGATTATGAGGTCGATGAAGCTGGCTAAAAAATGTAAGTTTGTCTATTATTTATCTTTTATTGACTTTAGTGTGCTAAATCGTATAAGATATACATAAATACGAAAATTTGTATGGCATGAAGTTTAAAAGTCAGAAAATTGCTCTGTATGTAAAAAGAGAGTTCTGGCTTAATTATTAATATACACATTGACATGCGATAGTTCAGTTATGAGCATATGAGCTGTTGAGCTGCGAATTTGGTGTATTGATTGTAACTAAATAATAGAATGGAGAAGAATTATGAGTAGACTTAAGATTGCCACAGCGAATGTGGCAGGACAGACAGTTGAGAGTCTGTACAAAGACCTTGAGCGCATGATTATTGCCAGCCCTCCGGGAATATGCCCGGTTGATCTTGCACTCAATTTCCTCAGATTGTGCCATGCGCAGACCTGCGGCAAATGCGTTCCTTGCCGTGTTGGGCTTGGACAGCTTGCCAACCTTATATCGGAT
>JBNMKO010000049.1:0-25296 GCA_050874385.1 Eubacteriales bacterium | reverse complement strand
GCAGATAGTTCGTGTTTACAAGCCATATGATAGGTTCATTTATGACACCTATCTCCATGAGCCAGCTGTTAAGGTAGCCCGTCTGGTCTCCGGTGAACATTATCTTCCAAAGCACAGCCATCGCAACACCTGTCGTCATACTCGGCGAATACAGGATAAGCGCGAATATTGTTCTTGGTATCTTAGGCAGATTGGCAAGTCCGAAAGCTAACAAAAAAGCTAGTATATATCCGCCGACACCTACAATAAGCGCATACTTGACTGTATTCGGAATGACATATTTCATAAACACATCATCACTTGTTATAAGGTTGATATAGTTTAGAAAACCTACAAATTTCGGCTTCTGGATGGCATTGAAATTTGTGAAGGAAAGAATAACCGCCATTATAACAGGTGCAAGTATAAATATCGTGAAAACCGCTGCATAAGGAAGAACGAACGCGTAACCTGCCTTGTTGCTTACCGATTTCTTTCCGATTTTTGATTTCTTTGCAATTTTTTGATTTTTAGCCATACTCTTATTATCCTTATTCTCTGTTAAGAATCTCGCGCACCTTCTCAACCGAAGGCACCTCGTACTCCTTTAACACGTTTCCGTCCGAATCTACATAGCCGAACTCCTCAAGCTTCCTCTGAGTTTCCCTCAGTACCGTCTTTGCCACCTCGTCAATTCTTGAACGAACCGAATCTCCGTTGACCACCACATCGTTGAAGGCGTTACTCAACTCTCGCTCCATCATGTAGCTTCCAAGAAGTCTAGGTGTCTCCAAAATGGATTTTGCCTGCGTGAGGATGACATCCTTGTCGGATGTAGGGTACGGAAGCATTGCAAATGCCTCAAGGTTGGCTGTAGGCCATATGTACTCATCCCCGTACAAAATCTGAAGTCTCTGTCCGAACTCAGCCTGAATGTCAGCTCTTGACCACCATTCCATAAACTGCCATGCCCTGCCCTCTCTCTCGTCATCAGAGGAGAACATCACGGTACTCTCCGCACCGCCGGACATATATCTTTTTATCTCCCCGGTCTCCTCATCCTGCGTTCCCGGCACAAGTGCTATGCTCCATGAGTTTGCAATCTCGGGAGCCGCATTTAATATCAGGTTGTAGGAGTTAAAGTCCGCTATTCCGATTGGCATGTCACCGTTTCTAAAATGCTGGTAGAAGTTAGGAACATCCACAGGAAGGTCATACAGTGTGAACAGCTCTGTAAGCTGGGTAAAGCCGTCAACCGTCTCCTCGCTGTCCACCAATATATCAAGCGCGGTGTCACCATAGAGTGCCCCCTCATTCTGGTAGATAATCGGTGTTGTTCCATGGAAGTTTCTCATAACAAGCATCGCCGCCGTCGGATAGTACACATTTAGTCCCCTCATCTGCAAATCAGGCAGCATTGCAATGAGCTCATCAAGCGTATCCGGCACCGAAAGTCCGAGCTTACTCAAAATATCACTTCTGTAGAACATTACATAGAAGTTCATCGTCTCCGGCAGCGCATAAAGCCCGTCATCCACAACCGACGGAACTAACAATCCTTCGCTGTATCTTCCGAACACTTCCTTGTAATTGTCAAACTTCGATAAATCCACAAGTGAGCCTCTTATCGCAAGGTCAAACGGGATTGAATAGTTGATGCCCGTCGCGATGTCAGGTGTGTCACCCGACGCATTTGACAGTATAAGCTTCTGCGCATCCGTCATAATAGACAAATCGACCTCTATTCCCGTCTCAGGTGTGAACTTCTCGTCAATCATCTTCTGCATAATCTCCACATAAGTTCTAGGTCTGTTCACCCACACCTGTATATGCGACTCGTCCGTGTTGCTCGCTGAGTAGGACTGACCCATGAATGAATATCCAAATCTCTTTAACGATGTGCCGATTGACTGGAACACATTCTGTCCCTTAGGAAGCTTTGCTCCATCCTGATAGATATATATTCTGTCGATTGACAAATCATTGTCATTAATCAAATCCACAAAGTTTGCAATCTGTGTGTTGATTGAGTTTACGCTTGTAGACAATTCGTCAACTCTGTACACCAGCTCGTTTGGCTCCTCGGCAAGGCTCTTTAGCTGATTTGCCGCGATGAGCAGATACGAGAAAGCCGCAACCTTCTTAGGGCTTTTCGCATTCACATAAGGCTGTGCCTGCTCTGCAAGACTGTAGAGTTCATCAACCCAGCCAAGAAGTCTGTCCTGGAGGTCAGGTATGTATCTTGTGAGCTTTAAATCCCTGTACTTATCCTTGTTGGTTCCGGCAACCTTTGTCACCTTGAGTGACAAATCGCTTATTCCGCTCATTATCTCGTCCACAGCCTCAAGTGCGTATCTTAAATTGTCCGCGCTTATGGTAAGCGATATTGTGTGGTCGCCCGGCTCAAGGTACACGCTCAGCTTATTGCTGTCGTCATCCGTGAGTGTCACAGTCTTAAATTTGTTCGCGCTCTCCACCCAATATGACTTGAACGCCTGATTTGGAATTTCGCCGTCTATCCTCCAGTCCACAAAGACCGGGAAATCATTTTTCTCTGACTGACGGTAATTCATTCCTATGTAGTAGTAACCTGCTTTGTCGACGTGGAACTGATAAGTCACTGTCTGTCCCGCCTCGTTAAATGAGTCCTCGTCAATTATGTTTAACACTGTTGTCGTCGTCGACAATGGTGAGAGGCTTGAACCAAACTCGCCTATCGCATGGATTGAGGAGTCATTTCTCTGGTAGAAATCCTCAGCCTCAATGACTATGAGCTCATCTCCATCCGCCTTTGGTGAGCCTGTGTACTCTGCCTCCTCTACAGGAGCCGACAAGCTTACATTTCCAAGAAGAAGTGTTCCCTCCTGAATGTTTAGTGTGAGCTCATGCTCGCCCTCGGTCAGTTCAACAAGAAGAGGGTCTGAATATCGGTAACTCGCATCCATGACTTCCTTGTGTTCCCACTGTATCAGCTTGTCAGGGAGTGACACTATCTCATTGCCATATCTGTCGACATCCACCCCATCGGACACCCATGTAGTCTCAAACTTCATGCTTCGCGCCTCGTAAAATGGATAGCTTCCGTCAATTTTCATTCCCATCTCAACCGGAAGAATGGATTCATCATACGAAAGATAGTCAAAGCTCATAACATATCTGCCCGAGACCGGAACATCAATCGTAAGAGTCACGCTGTCACCGGCTTTTATGCCAAGAACCTCATTGGTGTACCCATAATTATCCTCCGTGAGAAAGACCCTGTCCGCCTTAGAGACAGCTTCGCTTATCCTGTAGACAATCTCATCACCTGAATAAACGGCTTCACTGTAACCCTTGCTCACTGTGGAGTAGTTGGTGGTAAGTCTGCTCTCCTGCGCCTCCGACTCCTCCTGTGTGGTCTGCGTCACCACAGGCTGCGTATCAGCCATAGTCTGTGCATGTACCGGCGTGGCTGACACAGGAAATCCACATGCAAGCATGGAAGCAATCACCGCAAGCGATGTGATTTTCTTAATACCTTTTTGAACCATACAAACACTCCTAAGCTTATCTGATGTTCAATTCCAGATGAAGTACACTGCTTGCCGGAATTGAGAACTTGATTCTGTTGCCGTTTACCTCTATATCGTTGAACTCCTTTACTGTAACCTCCTCCGGCTTGTCGAATGTGTTGTGAAGGTGAATTTCACCGCCGACAATCTCGCCTGCCGCGGATTCAATTTCTGTGTCAGCCACACAGCCGTCTATATCATAAGCCTTATCTATGGAAAGGTTGGTCATCGTGATATGTATCTTTCCATCCTTGCCAAGAGATACGGACTCCGTGAGGTTAGGAACCATGTTCTGCTCCTCAAGTCCTATCTGCTCCGTCTCAAGGAAGCTGTCTAAAAGCTCGGCATCCTGATGGTACTTGTACATATTGAATACATGATATGTAGGTGTCTTTATCATCTTCTCGCCCTCAGTCAAAAGAACCGCCTGAAGAACATTCACCATCTGCGCGATGTTAGCCATCTTCACCCTGTCGCAGTGCTTGTTGAAAATGTTTAAGTTAATTCCGGCTACAAGGGCATCCCTGACTGTGTTCTGCTGATAGAGGAAGCCCGGATTTGTTCCCGGCTCACAGTCAAACCATGTTCCCCACTCGTCGACTATCATGCCGACCTGATGCTTCTTATCGTACTTGTCCATAATTGCCTCATGGTTTCTGATAAGCTCATCCATGTAGAGTGTCTTCTTCATGGTCTGATACCACATCTTATCGTCAAAATCCGTTGCACTTCCCTTGTGCTCCCATCCGCCCGGATGTGTGTAATAGTGAAGTGATATGCCGTCCATAAAACCGTGAAGAAACTCAGGCGCTCTAAAGCAGGTGTCCATAACCCCGTTAGTCCAGTTGTAGTCGTCCACATTCGCTCCGCAGGCAACCTTGAAAATAGGCTTGTCAGGGTGATAATTTCTCACATAGGTCTGGTATCTTCTGTAGAGATTTCCGTAATATTCAGGGGTCATGTTTCCGCCGCAGCCCCAGTTCTCATTGCCAACTCCGAAGTAGTCAACTCTCCAAGGCTCCTCATGCCCGTTTTTCTTTCTCAAATCGCTCATAGGTGACACGCCCTCGAAAGTCATGTACTCAACCCACTCGCTCATCTCCTGAACCGTTCCGCTTCCGACATTTCCGTTCACATAGGTCTTACAGCCTAGCTGTCTGCAAAGCTCCATGAACTCGTGTGTTCCAAAGCTGTTGTCCTCTACCACACCGCCCCAGTGGGTGTTAATCATCTTCTTTCTGCCCTCGACAGGCCCAATTCCGTCCTTCCAGTGGTACTCATCCGCAAAACAGCCCCCCGGCCATCTGAGCACCGGAATTTTAATCTCCTTTAACGCCTCCACTACATCCGTTCTCATTCCGTTCACGTTAGGAATCTTAGAGTCCTTCCCCACAAATATTCCTTCGTAGATGCACCTTCCCAAATGCTCTGAAAAATGGCCCTGGATTTCAGGATTGATGTGACCCTTTTTGTTGTCAGGGTTTATGTACAACTTGCTCATTTTTCGCCCTCCTTCTCATATTTTTTTATGAATTTTATATAAATTTTATTTTTCAGTAAAACAGAACAGATATTAAATCGTTTTTGTGAGTTATGTTTCACTTTTCGCTTAACCTATTCTATTTTCAGTGAAATGTTAATATAAACATAGCTCTTTTTAATCTATAATTCAATACTTAATTGATTAATTGGATAGAGAAATAATCGCCTGTTTTTTGTGCAATATGCACAAAATATTTTTATATTGACTAATCAATTTAAACATTTTATACTTAAAGCAAAAGTTAAATATTTCACTTTTGAGAACACAGCCATAATTTGCGGCAATCCACAAAGAAACGAGGATAGAATATGTACTATATAAAATCATTAGACGACGCGGAGGACGTTTTTAAGGCACTAAGCACCCCGATGCGGCTTCAAATTATGAAACTTATCTACGAAAACGACCACCTTAGCATGAACGACCTTGCCGAGACGCTAGGGCTCACCAACAGCGCCATATCCATGCACGTCGGAAAGCTTGAGGCGGCTGGGCTTGTCTCCGTTCAGGTCACATCCGGCAAGCGTGGGATTATGAAAATCGTGCGCCCGCGCTACGAGCGTCTTATAATAGACATGGTTCCAAATGCCGGCTCAATAAAATGCTACACCGACGAGATTGACATAGGGCATTACATAAGCTACGATGTCCACCCCACCTGTGGCATGTCCACATCAGGCAACCTCATAGGCGACCTCGACAACCCAAAGGTATTTTCCTACCCTGAGCGCTTCAAGGCGGATATACTGTGGGTCGGCTATGGCTCCGTAACCTACAACCTGCCCAACCGCCTAAAGCTCGGACAAACCCTGTCGGAAATACAGATTTCCTTTGAGATAAGCTCCGAGTGCCCTGAACACAACGACAATTACCCTAGTGATATCTATTTTGATATCAACGGCAAGGCTCTCGGCAAATGGATAAGCCCGGGAGACTTCGGCGCGAGAAGGGGACTTTTATGCCCTAACTGGTGGCCTGACGGATTAAATCAGTACGGACTTTTAAAAACCCTCGTCATCAACCACTCCGGCACCTTCATGGACGGCACGATGAAGCTCTCCGGTGTGACTATTGACGACCTGGCACTAAGCTACGACTCCATAATAAACTTCACAATTTCCGTTCCGGCTGACACGCCCAACTGCGGCGGCTTCACCCTATTTGGCGTGTCCTTTGGCGACTACAGCCAGAACATTGTGGTAAAACTTTTTTACGAGGATTCCACAGCCGAGTTCTAACGCTTTTCTTTATCCTGATATTCTTAAATAACTTGAAAAAACACATCCAAAATGTTAGAGTAAATATATATAAAATTATGTTGGGAAGGTGCGCCTTCCCAATTGTGATGCAGATTAATCGGGTAATTTCACAAAACAAATTCCACCCAAAAGTGAGGTTAGCTATGAAGCTCAAAAACAGCATTTTATGCCTCTTAATTTTTTTCACACTCCTCCCCGTATGTATATTCGGAATGTTCTCAATATATGAGGCAAACAGAAAAATTGATGAGATGGTTGAGAAAAATCTCAAGGTTGCGAGCGACAACCAGATTATGAATATACAGAATTTCTGCCGCGACAGAAGCGAGGAGATGGAAATGATAGGAAGCTACAGCCTTATAAAGGATGCCATCTTGGAAAGTCTTGGCATGTCCGACTCCCATGTGGAGAGAAGTTATGTGGATAACCTGCTGCGCGAGCGGAAAAATTACGGCAACTATGTGGCAAGCATTTCAGTCCTCGACAAGGATTTTCACGTTGTCGGCTCAAGTGAGGACTATGACATAAGCGACATAAGCGAATTTA
This sequence comes from Eubacteriales bacterium, assembly GCA_050874385.1. Lineage (GTDB taxonomy): Bacteria > Bacillota > Clostridia > Lachnospirales > Lachnospiraceae > CAG-882. The sequence continues at coordinate 18,418 of JBNMKO010000049.1, read as the reverse complement.
AATACAGCAACGAGAAATTTCATACAGGTAAATTTTTTATAGGCAACTGCTATGAGCGCGACATAGATGGAGTTACAAAAAAGGTCGTCCCTTCCTACAGCGGCATTTATCAGGACAACACACTAATCGGGTATATAGCCGAGGAACTTGACACGGACTACTTTGACGAGCTCAGACTTAACATGGACTCCGTGACAGGCGGAACTTTCTATCTTCTCGACGGAAACGGCGCGATAATATCAGCCGGGGACACCAAGCATAAGGACAGCATCAACAAATTTGTCACAACCGACAAGGAGCGCGAGAATTTCCAGAATGCGTGGAACGCCATAGACCATGAGGCAAATCCATCCGGCGAGGTCAGATACTCCTACAACGGCATAAAGTACATAACCTACTACTCCAATGTCGCCAACACCGAATGGGGAATAAGGATAACCGAGAACCTCAGCGCACAGCGCGAGAGCATACACTCCTACACCGCACTTATACTAATCTCGCTGTGTCTTCTCGGAATAAGCATAATGTACGCACAACACTTCTTTGCCGTGAAGCTCTTGACCCCGATTGACAAGATTACCGAGACCTTCGACGCAATCAAGTCCAATCAGGATTACTCTCTCAGGATACCTGTTAACAGCAAGGATGAGATGGGAAAGCTCGCAACGGGCATAAATGAGCTGCTCGACTACATCGAGAGCGCCGACATTGAGGAAAAGACAAGACAACGCCACCTTCGTGAGCTCGCCGAGCGCGACCCTCTAACGGGAGTAAAGAACAAGAAGGCTATCGAGCAGGTTATGCTGTCAGCCGTACAACATGCGGAGGAAAACGGCGAGCAGATTACGATAGGCTTCGTCGACATTGATGACTTCAAGAATTACAACACCAATTACGGTCATCAGGAGGGAGACTCCGTGATAAAGTTTGTCGCCGATGTCCTCGAAAAATATTCATCCGGCGATGTCGGACGAAACGGCGGAGACGAGTTTGTCTTCTGCTACACAGGCGATAGAAGCAAAGATTTTATAGAAAACAAGATGACCAACATGCTTCACGCCTTAAATTCAGATTATATATGCAGCAAGACCAACACCCATATACCAATACGGTGCAGCATAGGAATTGTCACCACCAACAACCCTTTTGACTATGCTACGCTCATACAGAAGGCTGACGAGGCGATGTATATCGCAAAGGAGAATGGCAAGAATACCTTCCACATAATCGAATTTTAGCCATACAAAGCAAGCAATCAATTCATGTTACAAAAGTCACATATATTGGCAATCACAAAATTATATATTGACGAACATCTGACGTTTTGAAACCATAAAATCACATACAATTAAGGAGCCAGACATGTTTAAACCCGATGACAACAACTACGAGCAGAGCCATTTTTCATCAATTTTGGCTCTCGCAAAAGAAAACCTGTCCAAGTACCGGCAGGAGGAAAAGGAGCTCTCCGACGAGCTGTACACACTTCTTGAAACCTACGGCGCGAAGGATGTAGAGGCGCTTTCCATGATTGACAACATTCAGGTCATGTACGAGCGCGCACAGCGCGAGGCGGGCAGAGCCGAGAAAGCGCGGCAGAAGCCGTTTTTCGGACGAATAGATTTCGCGGACGAGCGGCACAAAAGCGAGGAGACAATCTATATAGGAAAAGTTGGAATTTCCCGCAATGTCACTCAGCTTGAGGTAATCGACTGGCGCGCACCAATCGCAAATTCCTACTACGAAAGCCATCTAGGCGAGGTCAGTTACACCGTCCCAAAGGAAGGAACATTTGACATTGACCTGAAAAAAAAGAGAACCTACGAGATAAAGGACGATGCCCTTCTCTCTTACTTTGACAGCGATGTGGTCGCCAACGATGAACTTCTCAACAAATATCTCTCACAGAACAAAAAAGCTGTTCTCGGCGAGATTATCGCCACAATCCAGAAGGAACAAAACGATATTATCAGGCAGTCCCCTTACAAGAGCATGATTGTACAGGGCGCGGCAGGCTCAGGAAAAACCACGGTTGCAATGCACCGAATATCCTACATTTTGTATAATTATGAGAAGGATTTCAAGCCCGCCGACTTCTACATCGTCGGAAGCAACAAAATTCTCTTAAATTACATCACAAGCGTTCTGCCCGACCTCGATGTAAACGGTGTAATGCAGATGACAATGGAGGAGCTTTTTGTCAGACTTCTCTATGAGGACTGGAACCGCGACAGACAGCACATCGCCCCGCTTGCCATGCCGACAGACACTTATCCGGCATCGCTAAAGCGCGGAACTTTTGACTGGTTTTGCGAGCTTGAAGCATTTTGTGGGGCATTTGAGCAGAGCGTTATCGACACGCGCGACGTGGTCTTAAAGTCCAACGAGAACGTGTTTCTCGAACATGACGTGTGCGTGACACTTCTCACATCCGGCTCAATCTGCGCATTTATCGAGGAAAATCCACAGCTCTCCACGCAACTAAAGATTGAGCACCTCAACAAGCGTATTCTCTCAAGGCTTGAAAATGAGCTGACAGGCAAGGAAGTCCAGTACTCACCGGAGGAGAAGAAGGCTCTCAACCGCTTCTACCGCTGGTACTTCGGGCCAAAGAAATGGAAATATTCCACCTACGATATCTACCGCGATTTTTTGAAGGCGCAGGAAAAAAAATACAATACGGTATTTCCTTTTGACGCGGATGCACCTGATTTGTATGACCTCGCGGCACTTGCCTACATCTATAAAAGAACCAAGGAGAATGACCCAATCGAGGAGGCACACCACGTTGTCATAGATGAGGCACAGGACTTTGGCATGATGGCTTACATGAGCCTCCACTACTGTATGCGCGGCTGCACCTACACGATAATGGGCGATGTGGCGCAGAATATCCACTACGAACACGGACTCAACGACTGGAATGAGCTGACTGCCAACTTCCTTACTGGCGAGTATGACAGCTTCAATCTCCTAAGAAAAAGCTACCGAAACACTGTGGAGATTTCACACTTTGCGACGGACATATTAAGACACGGAAGCTTCTCCATATACCCGGTTGAGCCTATCATAAGACATGGCAATGAGGTCGAAATAAAGGGCTTTTCCGACTATGAAAGCCTTATAAAAAATACCGCCGAAAAAATCGAGGACTGGAAAAAATCAGGCTTTGAGACAATCGCCATAATCTGCCCTGACATGGACTCATCAAGACAGGCGGCAAAAGAGCTAGCAAACTACACGCAGGTCAACGACTTTGACGCGATGGAATTTGACAATGGAACAATGGTTTTGCCTGTCACATACACCAAGGGACTTGAGTTTGACTGCTGTGTACTTTTAAACCCGGACGAAAACGCATACCCGGAATGTGATGCCAACGTAAAGCTTTTGTATGTAGCCGCCACCCGCGCGCTCCACGAGCTTGTTGTGTACCACACAGGCACACTCACACCGCTCATAGCAAAGCCCGTTCCCGATGCCGTAAAGAACGCCGTCTTCGACGCGGAAAATATGCAGCCTAACAGGGTAAGGCGGACTGTGACATTTGGCTCGATTTCGCAGAATAATTCTATCAATATAGACAATATTGTGGAGAGCGAAGCCCAAAATAAGTCGTCAAGCGAATACCACGACAACAACACAAATTTGGTTTCAAGTAGTCTTTCCGATTACAAAACCAATCCAGCCACAGACCGTAAACCATCCGTTGACAACAAATATAAAGCCCCCGCCGCGAGGAAAATGTCCCCGTACCCTTCAATGCCTTACGCAAAAGCGCCTGCTGCCCCGAACAAGATTGTGGACTACAGCAACCGCATTATGTGCATGTCCGAGTACACTTTCGGCTCAGTTCCGAAGATGGACGATTTGAAGCCAAACCCTACACGGATGGCTGCGTACCCATTCAGGGGAGTAAGGCGCGACGGCAACAGCCTTGTGCTCGAGAGCATTAACGCCACACTCAAAATCACTCCTTACGCCTCAAGCATGGTGCGCGTCTCATACCACAAGGCAGGCATGGAGATACCAGATGCCAAGTGTATAGAAGACCGCAACACCTCAGACAAGTGGAAATTTAAGGACACGCCGGATGCCGTGCTGCTTGCGACCTCGGCGCTCTACCTTAAAATAAACAAAAAGAACGGTCTTATAAGCTTCTGCGACAAGGACAAAAATGTCCTTTTGAACGAAAAAAAGCCCGGACACGTCCTCGAGACCACCAAGAATAGAAGCCTTTGCTTCTTTGACTTTGATGCCGGACAAAAGCTCTACGCATACGGCGCAAGTAACCGCGACCATCTCGCGCTGAACCGCGTTGCAAGATACATCTCCTTTGGAAAGGGCAGACTAAAAGCCCCGTGTGTCATATCTGATAAAGGATATGGACTGGCAATAAGCCATGATACCACGGTTCTCTTTAACAGTATTCCGACCTACGGAGCCTTTATAAGTCTGGGTGATGCCCAGTATTTTGATTACTACTTCTTCACCGGAAATTCCGACGAAGAACTTATTAAAAAGTATGACTGGATAAGAAGCAAAAACAAGGACTGATACAGACCGCCGACTGATGTGTGCTATCTATTGTTGCAACTATTGTCACAGTCTATTGGCTAATCCACCATGCCTACTCCACGGATTTTAGCGACTCAGCCATATTAATCTTGTTGAGCTTAAACAGCATGAAGAAATTCACTATAATTGCAAAAACAAATGTCAGCACAACACTGAGAAGATAACTTAAAGGTGTTATTCTGCTGTCGAAAGAGACCGCCTCCACGTTGATACAATTTATAATAAAAACGTGGAGGAGTTTTCCAAGTCCAAGTCCCAGCACAGCTCCTATACCCGTCAGTATAAAATTCTCCCTGAACACATATGAAGCCGTCTCACTCTGGTAAAAGCCAAGAACTTTTATTGTCGCAATCTCCCTTATTCGCTCGGTGATATTGATGTTCGTCAGGTTGTACAGCACGACAAACGCAAGAGCCGCGGCGAGCACGATAACCATAATGACGACATAATTTATGCTTGATATCATATTGTTAAACTGTTCCTCTGTATCTGCATTCACATAAGCCGAACTCACATCATCAAGCGCGAGCAGGTCTGCAACCGTCTGGTGCGCATCCCTTCCGTCCTTTAAAGACGCGTACACCGTCCTGTACTCCGGCTCATCGCCAACAGCCTCCATGTATGTCTCTTTCGATATAAACGCGTAGTTGAACACATAGTTCTTGCACACGGCGGCGACTGTCACCGTCATTGTGTTAAAATTGTCATCCGTGATTGTGATGGTATCTCCCTTTTTAACCCCGAGAACCTTTGAAAGCCTCTTTGTGAGTATTATCTCGCCCTTTGAAGGATATGATAGCTTCTCCCCACCCTTCAAGCTAAAGAAATGGTACTGTTCCTCAAGCTCATCGTCATTCTCGGCAATTATGATGTTGGCAGATTTTTTTGCACTGTCACTCTCAAGGTCCATCGTCGACGAATTTAAAAACGCATAGCTGTCAAAGTACTCGTCAAATTCATCACCCAACGTCTGCCTTTCCTCCTCGTCGGCAGGGTCTCCGAGGGTGACGGACATATCGTACACTGCTATCTCCCTAAACTGTGCGCTAACTATGTCGGAAAATGAGTCCTTTAGCCCGAGCGCCGTCACAACAAGCGCCGAACAGCCGCCAATTCCCATTATCATCATAATAAAACGCTTCTTGTATCTGAAAACATTTCTTATGGAAACCTTCCTCAAAAAGCTGAGTCTCTTCCATATAAAGCCCACTCTCTCGAGCAAAATTCTCTTTCCGCTCTTAGGAGCTTTCGGGCGTATGAGAGTCGCCGGTGAGCTGTGAAACTGCGCCGCGCATGAAAAATATGTCGCTCCCATCGAGCAGAGCACCGCCGCCGCAATGGAGATAACGCCAATCTTGATATCCCAGATATATGTGAGGTCGGCAAAGTCGTACAGCATGTTATATCCAATCCATATAACCTTAGGGAACAAAAGATTTCCCACAACATACCCGAACACTGCGCCGCCCACAGCCGCCGAGCCCGAATAGAACAGATACTTTGACATCACCGCGCCCTCGCTGTAGCCGAGTGCCTTTAGCACGCCAATCTGCGTTCTCTCATCCTCAACCATTCTCGTCATGGTTGTCATGCACACAAGCGCCGCAACCGCAAAGAAAAATATCGGGAACACTGCCGCAACCTGATTTACAATGTTGCTGTCATTGTCAAAACTTGCATAGCCCACATTTGTGTCCCTGTCAAGCACATACACTGTCGGCTTTTTAAGGTCGTTTAACTCATCCTCGGCATCCGCAATCTCCGCCTCTGCGTCCGCGCTCTCCTTCTCAAGCTTGTCAACACCGTCCTGATACTCGGCGTACCCGTCCTCTATCTGCTTTTTTGCATCATCAAGCTGTGCCTGCGCATCGTCAAACATGCCCTCCGTGCTCATTCCCGCAAGCTCCATGGCACTTTTTGCATCGTCAAGCTCCTTCTGCTTTTGTGAAATTTCCTGCTCGGATTTTTGAAGCTCCTCGTATGCGTCATCAAGCTCCGCCCTGGCATCTTTGACCTTTGCGTCAAGCTCCGCCTTGGCATCCTCTATCTTGTCCGCCGCTTCGGAATAAAGCCTATCGTATCTCGCATCCGCAATCCTTTGCACAGCGTCCTCGATTGCATCGGTGTGTGCGTCTATATACGAACTGTACTCATCGGAGTAAACCTGTGCACCGCTGTCCACGCGCACATATATCTCGTTGTCGTACTCCGCCGTGTAGGCACCTCTCATAAAATAGGCAAAGCTCGACACACTTCCATTTCCCACGGAGGATGTTCCCCTCTCAAAATTGAGATACAGCGGCGACTGAACACGTCCCACAATGGTGTAGGTGTCATAGGAAAATGCGTCCTTCACATCATCAGTATTGCTGTCCGACACCACAAATTCCCTGCCTATGTAATCGCTGCTGTAATATTTGCTGTCCACAACACACTCACGGTCATTTTCAGGCATGCGCCCCTCAACCAAATCAGGGGTGTTGATATTGTCAAGCAGCGAATATGTCGCCACGACGCACTCGCGCCCGTCGGCAAGCAACTGTATAACCGCCTGATTTATTCCGCCCTGTGCATATTTTACGCCGTCAACCTCGGTAAGACTGTCGGCATCTTTTATGTCAAAACCAATCGTAGACAGCGCCCTGTAGTCATAAAATGCCGTCTTGTCAAAATACTTGTCCGCCGTCGCAACCATGTCCTCCCTGCAAACCCTAAGCCCGGCAAACATAATCACGCCCAGCGCAACTATAAAAAATATTGCCAGATACCTTCCAAGACTGTGCCTTATCTCACGGAGCGAGGTCTTTCTCATCGCTGATTTAGATATTCTTTTCATACAAATCCCCATTCTTTTACTATATTACGGCATATATAATAATGAAAAACGTGCTTTTTACGTTTTTCCTATGAAATTGTAATTGTATTACAATTTCATATTACCACTCTATATCCTCAACCGGAACAATATTCTCATTCTTCACCATGGATGTCACTGTACCGTTTTTCACAGTTATAACCCTGTCCGCCATCGCTGTGAGTGCGCTGTTGTGGGTTATGACAACCACGGTCTTGCCATCCCTTCTGCATGTGTCCTGCAAGAGCTTTAGCACCTGCTTGCCCGTCGCGTAGTCGAGTGCCCCCGTCGGCTCATCACACAGAAGAAGCTTCGGATTTTTTGCGAGCGCTCTCGCTATCGCCACTCGCTGCTGCTCCCCGCCCGACAACTGCGCCGGAAAGTTAGCTGCCCTGTTCTCAAGTCCCACCTGCCTAAGCACCGTCATCGCGTCAATCGGCTCCTTGCATATCTGCGACGCAAGCTCCACGTTCTCAAGCGCCGTGAGGTTCTGCACAAGGTTGTAAAACTGGAACACAAAGCCTATATCATATCTTCTGTACTCCGTGAGCTGCTTTGGCTTGTAATCGGATATTTTGTTGCCGTCAAGTATCACCTCACCGTCGGTCAGTGTGTCCATGCCTCCTATAATATTTAGAATAGTCGTCTTTCCTGCTCCCGACGCTCCCACGATAACACAGAACTCCCCCTTCTCAATCTCAAAATTCACATCCGAGAGAGCCGATATCGTAACCTCGCCCATTTGGTACGTTTTCTTCACATGTCTGCATTCAACAAAAGCCATATTTACCTCCATTTACATAAAAAGGGCAGAACATATTTAAAATGCTCTCCCCTTTATAATCATAATTTTTTACCTACAATTCATCTTCCTCATTCTGATACTCATGATTTTTAAGCTTATCCTGAATATCCACAAGACATTCAAGAAGAAGCGGATTGAACGCCCCGCACTCGCCTCCCAAAATCATCTCCATAGCCTTATCATGTGAGAAAGCCTTCTTGTACACGCGCTCACTTGTCAGCGCATCGTAAACGTCAGCCACAGCCACAACCTGCGCCGCTATAGGTATCTCATCGCCCTTCAGCCCGTCCGGATAGCCCTTGCCGTCATATCTTTCATGGTGCCATCTGCAAATCTGAATTGCAATCTGTACAAGCGGCTCGTCCTGATACACCTCGAGCTTTTCGAGCATCGTCGCACCTATGATGGTGTGCGTTTTCATAATCTCAAACTCTTCTTTTGTCAGTCTCCCCGGCTTGTTAAGTATCTTCTCGTCGATGTCTATCTTTCCTATGTCATGGAGCGATGACGCTGTTGTAATCAAAAATCTGTCCTGCCATGTAAGCTTATATTTGTCCGATTTCTGCATGAGCTTTTCGAGAAGAAGTCTTGTTATACCGTTTATGTTGATGACGTGCATTGCGCTCTCGCCATTTCTGAACTCTACAATCTGGCTCAGTATGGCAATCATCATCTTGTTGTTCTTCTCCTTCTGGTAGATGTTCTCGGACACGAGAGCCATAAGCCTGCGCTGCTTTGCGTAAAGCTTTATTGTGTTGCTGACCCTCTGATATACAATCTTTGCGTCAAACGGTCTTCTTATATAGTCTATAGCACCCATCTCATAAGCCTGTCTCACAATCGTGTCCAAATTTTCATTTGAAATCATGATAACCGGAATGTCCTCAATCAGATGACTTGCGTTCATGTCCTCAAGCACCCCGAAGCCGTCCATAACAGGCATTATAATGTCCAAAAGCACAAGCGATATTCCCGTGCCGTACTGCGCAAGCATGTCGACAGCCTCCTGCCCGTTGCACGCCTCAAGTATTCTGTACTCATCCTGAAGCATCGCCGCGAGAAGTTCCCTGTTCATCCTCGAATCATCGACAATGAGTATCTGCTGCTTTGCCTTCTCAATCTTAATCAAATCCTCTTTCTGCGCGCCGTCTTTTACCTCGTCCTCGGTGACAACAAGGTTCTTGCGGTTTTTAGCCTGATACATGAGCATATCGGCTCTCTCAGCCGCCTTCTCTACAGGCTCTCCGCTCGCTATGACACCGCCTATGCTGACTGAAAGCTGCAATCTTGAATATCCAGGAACGTCAGCCATGTTAATTTTTTCACGAAGTGTCCCAAGTATCTCCTTCATGGTCGGCATATCGACACCCGGAAGCACCAAAAGGAACTCATCTCCGCCGTATCTGACAAGCACATCCTGTTTCCGGATATTCTTCTTTATCACCTGTGCTGTGGTGGTCAAAGCCATATCGCCCGCGCTGTGTCCATAAGTATCATTGTAGAGCTTAAAGTCATCGAGGTCTATAACCGCAACTCCGGCATGGGTCTCCACCTTTTTCAGCCTCTCCTCATAATACCTTCTGTTATATGTATGCGTGAGAACATCCTCATAGAGCTTCTCGGTGTAATGAGAGCACGAATCAATCAAAAGCTCGCAGTCCTCCTCGCTTAACATGCTGTCAGCGTCGAGAGCCTTTATCATCTCAAGCACATAATCCCTGCCGTCAATCTCAATGTATTTTGCAATGACCTCATACAAAGCTGAATTTACATACTCGACCTTAATTTTTTGTGATTTGGTTCTAACCGCCTCATGCGACACGCACTTATCACAGTATTTACTTTTTCCCCAAAGTTCATAGCACTTACAATTTTTTCTGCCATCGTCCCCCGCTGCCTCACACATCGACTCAGCATCTATAAGACGCACCACGTCGAACACGTCGTCTAACTGCTTCATCTTCTCGTGTACCTGCTGCATTGTCATAACGTAATCACTCTTCAAATCTACACACTCCCGGAGACTTTACTCCATTTCGCTTATCGCGGCTATTGTAATATCATACTGTTCCTTAACCTTCGTAAAAAGTTCATCTGCGCCGTCAAATTCACCGCCTCTAAGCTTCTCGGTAAGCTCAGAGCTGACAGTAAACAGGTTGTCAAAACCAAGGTTTAAGCTCACACCTTTAAGTGTATGTGCAGCCCTGAACGCCTCAGTCGCATCCTGCCTGTCTATTGCCGCCTTCAACATATCATAACTTGAATCTTTGAGAAATTTCTTGGCGAACATGTTGACCATCTTCTCGCTTCCCAAACGTCCTAGCACATTCTCATAGCTTGCTCCCATCTTCTCATAACATTCCTTTGTTGTCACGATTTTTACCTCTTACTTTCTTAAAATATTTCTATTGCCTGTCTTTTTTACTCATCTCATCATAATGTGTTGCGAGGTTTTCAAACTCCTCCTTCGCCGCCCTGAAACACTCCATAAGCTTAGGCGAAAATACACCACACTCACCCATGAGTATCATGTGGTACGCCTCCTCCTTGTCTATGGCGGACTTGTACACTCTGTCGCTCACAAGCGCGTCATACACATCCGCTATGGACACGAGCTGCGCACTTATCGGGATGTCGTCACCCACAAGCCCGTCCGGGTAGCCCTTTCCATCGTATCTTTCGTGATGGGAACGGCAGATTTCATGGCTGACCTTGTCATACTCGCTGTCCCATGCGCCCTCAATCTGGTCAAGTATATCGCATCCGCGTATCGTATGTGATTTCATATAGTCGTACTCGTCCTTGTCAAGCCTTCCCGGCTTTAAGAGAACGCTGTCCTTGATTGCAATCTTTCCTATATCGTGGAGCGAGCTCGCCGCCACTATTATATTAATCTTCTCCGATGTGAGATTATACTCGGGATATTTTTTTGCCACCTTCTGCGCCAGAATCCTTGTAAATCCCTTGACCCTCTTGATATGCTCACCGCTCTCAAGGTTGCGGTACTCGACAACAGTACCTAAAATGTCAATGATTTTTTCATTGCTCTCCCTAAGACGCGCCGCCTGCTGTTCAAGAAGATTATTCTGTCTTTTTAAGTTCTCAGCCTGAATCCTGACCTTATTTTCAAGATTATCCCTGTACATGAACAAATCTACAATGTTCTGCACGCGCTTTTTAACCGTAAAGCCGTCAAAAGGCTTTCTTATAAAATCGGAAACCCCAAGCCCAAGGCACTCCCTCTCAACCGTTGCTGTTGAATCGGCTGTTATAACAAGCACCGGGATTTTCTTTATAAGCTCGGTCTCCCTCATATATTTTAAAACCTCATAGCCGTCAACTTTAGGCATTATAAGGTCAAGCAAAATAACCGCAATGTCATCGTTCTTTTTATTCAGAAGCTCTATCGCCACACTTCCGTCCTCCGCCTCGACAATCGGAAAATCATCTCCAAGTGCAACGGCAAGCATATCCCTGTTCAGCTCTATATCGTCAACAATCAGTATCTTCTCTCTCAATCCATGCTCCTTCCCGCCTAAATGCGGCTTATCTTCATATGCCCCGTATCATTTTTGAGCACAACCCTACTCAATTCCCCGCTTGAATAAGTTATGTTGTTGATAGTCACCGCCGCCCCCTCATACAGCTTTCCCGTCACCTTCAAGTAGGCGTGGCGGCAGTTGCGTCTGTCCGTATTGAGCCTCTCGATATGCTCTAATACCTTCTTCTTCTGCATTTCCTTGGTATAGACTGCATTCTCAATTTTAAGGAAAACATCCATCGAATTTCTAATCTCCGGCGGATACATTTTCTGGTACTGCGCCATCGCATTGCCAAGTATTGCAAGCTGGCTTTCGACCTCCTTTAACTCGTCCGCTACTGCATCATCCTCATCATTTTTGTTATATCCCATTGTTATCTGTGTTGCAATACCATTTTTATTTCCGACATTCGAAGCCTCCACAGCCATCCCTGCAAAGACATTTCCACCTGCGATAGCTCCGTTGTCGCCATAGGTTATTATACTCCTGTCGGCATAGAGATTACATCTAAAGAAATAGTTGGACATAATCACAGGTGCCGTGACGGACATGTTCTCAAAGAACTTTCCAATTATCTCCCCTTTGGCACTGAGCTGTGCTGTATTGCTGTTGGCACCCTTCTTTAAAAGCATATTTCCGCCGCACTCAAGAAATGCGTTCCCGACAAATCCATCCACAACGATATCCCCTGTCGCCTTTATAACACGGCTGTTTCCAATGTCGCCTAATATATGCACACTGCCGTCAAAGCGGACATCGTCTATCACCGATGAATCAGCCTGTATCTCAAGGAGCGGAGATACGACCAGTGACTCACCATCATATACAACACATCCGTCATGTTCAGCTATGTAAGTCTTTTTATCCTGAAGAATTGCAAAGCCCCTTCCCATGATGCTCTCAAGCTCATATCCGGCAACCGCCTCAAGCCGCTCGCCCGTTACCGTGCAGCCCTCCTCGCCCTTCTCGGCGCTGTGGTAAACTAAAAGCTTCTGCCCCTCATTCACCTTGGTAAAAAGATACGCATCCTTTAAATTGGCAGAACCATCGCCTTTAAAACTTATCCCTTTATGTCTGGTATTTCTTACAAATTCCTCGTAATATCCGTTTCTTCCCATGGTAGGAAGCTTTCCCCTCGCAACCACGACAAGCTTATCCCTGATATCTCCCTGTGCAAGGGACTCTAAAACATCCTCATCTATTCCGACACTGACCTTAGCCTTAAAAAGAGACTGCATCAACTGTTCCTTTGATGGAGCCTTAGCCTCCGCTCCCACATAGGCATACGCCTTCATCTTGTCTGTATCGACAAGCACACGGTACATCTTTGTGTACATCTTGCGGCAGAAGCTCTCCAAATCCCTCGGGATAACATCATTGTGGGGTTCTTTGATGAAATTGACATATTTTCTCTGCTCCTGCTCAAGCTTTATTCGCATCTTCTTCATGTCGGATGCGGAGTACATCATACTTCTATATTTATCGACATCAAGTCTTTTCTCAAGACCTATCCTTATCTCTCTCATCTGCTGCCACGAGTACAGCTCCTTGGCATACACCGAGACATCCATATGGTCTTCAAGACCAAGTCTGATTTCCTTCATCTGCTGCCATGAATACTCCGGCTTTGCATATATCGAAACGTCAAGACCTCTCTCAAGTCCCTCCGTTATCTCCCTTATTGATACATCCCTGTAAAGCTTGTGAAGATACGGGTCTATATCACAGCCAAGTCTCATCGCGCGCCTTATCTCACGAAGCTGTTCAGGCACATAGCCCTGCTTGATATATGGCATGATATTCTGCTTGTCCAAAATTGCCTTGTGCAGCTCGCGAAGCATCTCTGCGCCAACCGCGGCGTACTTTTCAAGGTGTATATCGTCCTCAAGCGCCTTTCTAAGCTCGCGCATAACCCTGAATTCATATTTAGGATTGGCATATACCTTGGCATCTACGCCCGCCGCAAGCCCAAGGCGTATCTCCTCCATCTGAAACCAGTCATACTGCTTACTGTTGTACAAAGAGACATCAAGCCCTTCCTCTAGCCCGAAACGTATCTGTCTCATCTGTACCGCAAAATACTCCCGGTCCGCATAGAGTGTGACATCAAGCCCATGCTCCAGGCCAAGCTTGATTTCCTGAACCTGGTCGTTTACAAAATTCTGTTTTCTGTAATCAGAAATAATCTCCGAAATGCTCTTTCCGTATGCGCTTATCTTACCTGCCATATAGTTCTCCTAATAATAATGAAAAACACTGCCCTTTTCATTTTCATATGTGAAATTGTAATACATGCCAGACTGTGTTCTTTGCTGTCTTAGATGTATTTTTAACACTATCCTTTGAAATCGCTGATATTTCATATTATATATTTTTTCGCTGTGATTGTCTATAAAATTTAAGCCCCGCCCGCATACATCACCTGTCTATCCATTTTCTCATAACCGCCATAAGCGTCCCAGCGGCTATCGGCTTACTAAGATGTTCATTCATCCCAGCCCTCACAGCCTTATCGCTGTCCTCCGAAAAAGCGTTGGCGGTAAGTGCAATAATAGGCAGTACCTTGCCACGTCCACTGCTATTTTCATACTCCCTTATCCGTTTCGTCGCCTCGTAACCGTCCATGACAGGCATCTGCACATCCATAAATACCATATCAAAATATCCATCAGGCTTTGACATCACAAGCTGCACAGCCTCAAGACCGTTTACGGCAGTCTCGACATCAACCCCCGTCTCCGACACAAGCTCAACAAAAATCTCCCTGTTAAGCTCGTTGTCCTCCACAAGAAGTATTCTATGCCCCGCCATATTTGTATCGCAATCGTCATTTGCCGCCGCCTCCTCATGTGTATTGTCCGCAACCTTCTCACCCGACGCATGAAAGCGCAATACAACCTCAAAGCGCGAACCCTCCCCGAGAGTACTCTTTACCTCAATATTTCCCTGCATTATGTCAACTATCGACTTGGTTATGCTAAGTCCTAACCCGGTTCCCTGAATATTCTGGGTCTTTTCGTTGCTCTCCCTCGAAAAAGGCTCAAATATTTTTTCGAGGAACTCCTTGCTCATTCCTATTCCGCCATCCTCCACGATGAACCTGTAAGTATTATAGCCACCGGCTGCCGCCGTCTTTTGTGCGGTAAATGAAATCCATCTGTGTTCAGGCGTATACTTGATTGCATTTGACAAGAGATTGATAAGTATCTCCTGTACCCTCACCGGGTCACAAACCACCATCTCATTTGGAAGTCCTTCTATATCAATCTTATAGTCAATGAACTTTTTAGAAGCTGAATCCTGTGTCATAAAGATGACATTTTTCACGACATCGTATATATCAACCTTTTTCTCGTTTAGCTCTATCTTTCCGCTTTCTATTTTAGACATATCAAGCACATCATTTATTAGCTCCAAAAGATGTGAAGATGCCTGCTCTATCTTAGAAAGACAGTCTTTTATCTTTTCGGGATTTTCAACATTCTTTGCGGCAATCTGCGTCATTCCGAGAATTACATTCATAGGAGTCCTTATATCATGCGACATGTTTGAGAGAAATTCGCTCTTTGCCGCACTCGCCTGCTTTGCCTGTTGGTAAGCTAACTCCATTGCCTCCTTCATCTGCTGGCGCTGTCTTTTTGCATAGTCTATATCGCTTATCGACAAAATTACCACCTGCGGAACGCCGTTCTTCTCCTCGGCCAGCGCAAAGCTTATCCTTCTCCACTTCCACTCGCTGCCCTCTAAGAGCCGGACTTCCAGCTCAAAGCTTCCGCTTGAAGAATATATGTAGTCGGAAAACTCCCCATAATCCATAAGCCGTCTAATCTGAGAATAGTCGTCAGGGTGAAATGCAGCCTTTCCCATCCTTTTCACAAACTCGGCAAAGCTGCCCTCCTTAGAGCTGCCAAGAATCCCCTTATCTACATTGTACACTATGCGAAACGTGTCATCACTCAGGCTTATTCTAGCTATAAACAGCGTTGATTTTGCAAGTGACTCCAAAACCTGCGCCTGCTCGCGCCCAAGCTCCTGAATGTTCTCAAGCAAATCTGCCTGTTCATTCTCGCGGTTCGTATCAGTGTTGATATCATTTATGCTGTCAGTCTGACTTCCTTCATTTTGCCCATCGGTTGGCGATGAATCTATGAACGTGTTGTACGCCTCGTAGTAGACGGCAATTCGCCCCGCAGAGCAAATGTATCCCAAATCATTCTTTAGCTGTTCATCTTTGCCTATAATATCCACAATGTCAGGGTTGTATATATGTCCGGCGCCAAACTCAAGCTCATCTATAAACTCATCTATTGTCTTGACTTTGCCATATATCCGCCCTATATCGTCGGTTGCCGCCTCCATGCAGTCACATATCTTAAAAAGGTCGATAAGAAAATGCACCCTCGACTTCGTGTTGTCAAAATTTTCAGGATAGCCACCCTTTCCGTCGTAGGATTTGTGATGACCGAGCGCAATATCACATATGTCATCGCTAAAGCCAAGATTTTTAAGCATAAGCGCGCCCTCCTCGACATGTCGATGTATCATTTCCTTCTCCCTGTCGAGAAGCCGTCTGCTCTGAAGCGTCACAAGCTCAATATACTCACTCTTGCCCACATCAAACACAAGAGCCGCCTGAGACACAAGCTGCTCTATATCCCTTCTCTTTTCAAACACCTCAATCACATTTCCTGTGTTCATAACTCCCACAAGAAGCTCCGGTCTGTTGTCAAATACCTTGTCGAGTATCAGAAGCGCTGCCCTCTTTACGATGGACACATGTATCATCATGGTCTCGTCCCTGTTTATAAACACATCCAGATAATAATAGCTGTCTATGTTCTCCATTCCAAGGCTCTGAACCAGCTCGATAACCGTCCTCTTTATGGACTCATTTATATATGAAGCTTTCCTTGTCCTCGGAAGTTCGGATATAAATTTTTTAAACCTTGGCAGTATGTATTCCTTGACTTTCTGTTTTATCTTAGGATGCCTGTCAAGCCCCGATGTACCCGCAAGATTTGTAATCTGGTACATATTTACCTGATAATATCTGCTGTCGGTTATGTCATCGACCTCATCCACATCCGAGTGCTCAATGGCATAATCGCAGTATGTAATTATCTTTTCCACATACTCACTTATGTCCAGATTTCCGGCATAATACTGCCCCTTCCAATAGTTGCAGTAAATTTCATCCCTCATGCTAAATACGTCACTATTCTCCTCAAGCGCCGCCTGATAAAGCCCATCCATTATGCGCATCGCTCGCGAAAATGCATCCGGGCTCATCTCCTCCCTGCTGTCACATCCGCATATCCAGTTTCCAAACACGTCGTAGTTAAGTTCATCCTTTAGACCGTCGAGGTCATACTTGTCCCCGTCCAGCTCTCTGACTACCGGGTCGTCATACGCGGCAAGCGCCTTGTCGACCTCCACTAAAAGCTGCCTTTCATACGCGGGCTTTGAAAAACCCATCTGCGCCGCAAACGGCTTGGAGTTCATAAGCACAACAGCATAATTATAGAATGCAAAAAGAAGTCTCCTTCTTATGCCCCAGTCCTCAATCTGCGCATAACCTGAAAATTCTTTTCTGACAAGTTCATAGCACTCAAGACATCTTGTCATATTGTCCGCGCCCGCAAGTCTGCTATAAAAGCCGCCGAGCGCATAAGTTATCTTAAACCATTTTTCAAAATCATTATTTTTCTTGAAATATCGCTGCAAGACGAGAGATATATCTATACAAATCAACCTGTCACTGAACCCATCCTCAAAAAGCACACTTATCTGCTCTAGAAACTCGTCCGCAAGCTCATCGTCAAGGCGGCTCTCCTGCTCGATAAAAGGTCTCAGGTACAGATTGAGCATCGCCTCATTCTCTATGTAAAGAGTGCGCAGCATCTTAGACTTAGTCCTAAGATTTTCAACCCATGCCTCCTGGTCGTCCGCCTTTAACAATGAGTCGTTGATTGTCTCTTCCCTTTTCAGGTTCTTCATATATTTTTCGTAGAAAGCTTTTATGCTGCGTCTGTTTACCATAATTTATCCTCTCCGGGTACAAAATAATAGGGAATTGCAAAATCCCCTATTACAAAAAATTGGCTTACTATACAATGACAACATTGTCCTAACTGTACAGAAACTTAAAGTTCCTGCTTACGCAAAAGACAAAAAGTCCCTGCTTTTATGCAAGGACTTTGGATAAAAACTCCTTGAGACGTGGATTTTTAGGATTGGAGAAAAACTCCTTAGGCGGAGCGCTCTCAAGTATCTGCCCATCATCAATAAAGATTACCCTGTTGGCAACCTCCCTTGCAAATCCCATCTCATGTGTCACGATAATCATAGTCATTCCTTCCTTGGCAAGCGACTTCATAAGGTCAAGTACCTCGCCTACCATCTCAGGGTCGAGTGCACTTGATCCTGAGATGGTAGGAGAGGTGCTTGATCTTATGAAGGCTCTTGCAAAAGAGGGAATGACAATGATTATAGTTTCACATGAGATGGGATTTGCCAGAGAGGTTGCCAACAGGGTAATCTTTATTGATGATGGTCAGATACTTGAGAGCGCTCCGCCTCAGGAGTTCTTCTCCAACCCTAAGAATCCGCGTCTCAAGGAGTTTTTATCAAAAGTTCTTG
>JBNMKO010000048.1:0-25346 GCA_050874385.1 Eubacteriales bacterium | reverse complement strand
GCTACAAGCCCATCCGTCATTCCTGCTTTTGTCCCTGCAAAATAACTCGAAGTCCACAAAAAGCTGGTCGCCTCACCTGAACAGTACGCAAAGAACGCTATGAGCGTAAATATCACTCCCGGAACCTTCAATGTCTCCGCGATACCTGCGCTGTACTCCTCCTTCTCCTCCTGCCCCGCTTCATTCTTTTTCCAAAGCGGCAATGAGATAACGCCCACCGTCAAAATTGCAATCTGCAAATACGCCGTCCACCTGTAACCCTCGTTCCACCTCGCATTTTTCAACGCCGCCGCCATAATATTAGGGCTTATTACCGCTCCAACCCCATAAAAACAGTGCAAAAAATTCATCACTGATGATGAATAATTGTTCGCCACATAGTGATTAATCGCCGAGTCAATCGCCCCTGCCCCAAGTCCATACGGCACGGCAAATATAAACAGCATCCAATATCTCGTCGAGACCGAAAAACCAAGCAATCCGAATATCGTCAGAAGTATCGAACAAATCACAATCCATTTTGTATGTATTTTGCTTATAAGCTTAGGACTTGCAAGCGCAGAAATAATCGTCATAAATGATATCGTCATAGATACATATCCCGCATACGAGGACGGCACATCAAAATACACCTGCATCGTAGGCCAACCCGACCCCAAAAGCGAGTCCGGAAGCCCCAGACTGATAAAGATTAAATATATTACTGCGATTAACAATGTCGCTAACATTTTCTACTCCTTTGCATTTTTGAATATCTGATTATTTCTTATCAATTCATTCAATGAACAAGGCGCATAATTATTAATGCAGACCCCCGCATTTAAAGCCCTGTCAAACTGTCTCATGTACCGATATGCCCCATCGGTCTTATTGTGAATATGACCATAAATATGGTAATCGCCATGATAAAATCCATTCCACTCAGCAATCGGATAATGGCTCAAAACAATATGTTCCCGACAGTCTGTAATTTCCCTATAATAATCAACCGACTCAAAATAACCCATAGCATCTGTATCATTAACCAGCTTCGTATCATGATTTCCCACAATCAAGTGCTTTTTACCTCTCAACTGCTTTAGATACCAGCTATATTGTTTTTCATTGCGAAATGCAAAATCTCCCAAAATATACACTTCATCATTCTTAGCAACTCTGCCATTCCACACCTCAATCAACACAGCATCCATCTCTTCAACCCTTGAAAATGGTCAATGGTCAAAACCAATAACTGCCGCATGACCAAAATGCAAGTCGCTTATATATAAATTCATCGCCTGTTTCCAAACCTTTCCGCATAGCTTTGTAATCTTCTTAACATTAATCAGAGAAGTCCCTCTCTTCCATTGCTCAAAGCAACAAGTGAAGAAAATTTGCATGTAAAGCGTCCCCTTGTAATATCTTTCAAACACACAGCAAATAAATCCCCGATAATCATCTAACGAGTCAACAACCACAAAGTCACGACCCCAACTATAATTCCTGCCAAAACCGGAATTTGCCATATACTGTCCAAATTATAACCGGCATTTGGAGGATATACTTTCGATTTGTCATCATTGTCATAATAAAGTGCAAGTTCGGTAGGCGCTGCCCCAAATCCATCACTATTAAAATGAAATCTGTGAACCTTGCCATTGAGCATGTACTCATAATCCGCAGTGAAGTAACTTTCATTACCCCTTTTATCATATCTATAATATCGCTTTGCATGACCAATTCTTTTTGCAACAATAAAAGTGTTGTTTTTCTTTCCATTTTCAATAATTCTTTTTACTCTTCTTCTCTTTATGACAAATGGAATTTCAATAACAAGAAATGTTATTATCCCCGCTGCAAGTGCAATATAAGATTGTGTATCCATTTCCATTTTTTATCCTCCCTCGTAAATTTAGTATAGCCTAAACTAAATCCCATATGTTGTTCTGAAACTATATCAGCCAAATCAATTAATATCAAAAATATTATCATGGATGTCTATGCAAAGGCTATTTGCTTTAATCTTATTATAGATGAGAGTTTTATAGGAAGCAACCTAATTTTCAATTTAATACTATCAAATGAACTTCACCAACTCTATTGCACATAGCAATAAATGACTTGGGATTTGTTTGTATCAGAATGGTCGAGCCATTTCTGACATGCTGTAATATCAACAAGCGAGCAGCAAGGTGAATTAGAATATCCGATTTACCTTAATTAATCGGCATTCTCACGTTCGTTATGTATAACAACATAACCAGGTTCTCTTAAAGCCATGTTGATTTCTTTTCCAAGAGAATCACTATGCCAAAGCTCCCATGAATTAATCACCATCACTGGAATCATCATATTTCCAGCATAATTACCAATTTTAGATTTGCTTTCTTCAATCTCAAAATTTTCATAATCAGGTAACTTTATTAACAATATAATTTCATTATCTCTTGCAACAGCATAATCATAGAATATACCATCTATCAAAAATCCGTATATATACCTACATTCTTTATTTCTAAAAAGTATCCTATCAATATCACTAGAACAGTTCTCTAGTATCATTGTCTTTGTAACACATGTAGACTCATAAATTTCGTTTAGTGTATATCCCTTTTTAAATAAATCCTTAATACCAGCCTCAACAAATCCTATAAACTTGCCATAGTCATTGTTATTATAGTCCTCACATCGAGGTATCTGCAACCTCTTAACTGCTCCATCATATATCTCCCAATATGCTTGACACGGCTCCAATCCTACCCTATAAAATAAATCCTGAATGTTTCTAGGAAGCAAATTTTCTATCAAATATATAAATTCATTCTCAAGCTCAGTTATCTGTTTTTCGTCCAAAAATTCATATTTTGTATCTTTTTCTGCTAGATCATATGGAAACCCCATATCTTTCAGCATAACTGTCTGAACCTCTGCTATCTTTTTCCCTTTGACAAACTTAACATGAAAATGCGGATATGGGTTATACTCGTCTATATCTCGCAGCCTCATTAAAACACGAATAACCGTTCCCCGAGAAATCATAGCTTTCAGGTATCCTTCACAAAACCTGTCTTTTCTAATTATATATGTAAGAATGGCACATACTACTGTTTCGTTAAGTATATGCATATTAACAAAATCAAATAAATCGGCATTAATCCCGGCATTTTCTATCACTTCTTCATAGTTCTCTATAGCAATATTACTTTCACAGAAAGCCTCTTTGAAATCTGCCACTTTCGTTTCAAATATGCCACATGACAATAGATTTGGTTCATCCACTGTTTCAGCTACATTCTCACCAAAATTTTCTATTTTAATTAAATACTCAGGTTGAAATATATCTATATATTCGGTTATTAAATTGTATTTCATGGAAATATTGCTCCTATTCTCGTCCGTCGAGGACGGTATTTTAGACTCTCATCAGGTTTATCACCTTTCTGTAATTGTACAGGATATATTTCTATCATATCCCGCTCGTTAAAATCCTGTGTCGGCATATTATATTTAGTATTTTTATAACTGCGCTTATATGATTTGTCATTTGGTCTGACTGCCACTGACCAGTAATCATTTCCATATTTAAACACACCGTTTGAGGCTGTATACCCTTCCTTTTGTGACAACTCAGTATAATAATCTGGAACTTCTCCGTTTCATCTGATTCTTACAAATCTCACTCCCGTATTGTTGAGATTTAATTTATAACTATTTTCCTTGGTGCCGACCTCTATTTTCTTCGGGCAATACGGCTCCAAATGATAGCCGACCTATGCTGTACTATCTTTCTCGGTCACAAGCCTGTTACCGATACGACTTTTCACCGTTCTCATAGTGCGTGAGAAAATCCCCTTGCTGAAGGAGAATGAAGCTTTGCAGGACGCACGATACTCCCGATAGGAGAGTATAGAAGTGCTCACTTTAGTTTTTAAAGAAATTTTTTACTGCTTGCTATTTCAAATTTCTTTGCCATAATACGAATGGTACTTCCATTAGATTATTTTCACAACGACACAAAGGGCATTTCCCCTTATGCCGCTGTGTCTTATTAACGATTTGCTTTTTTCGCAAAGGTAATTGCCAACACAACACAAATTACAATTCCGATAATATATGGAATTGCCAAAAGGAAAGCTGTGCTAACCGGAGCACTATAATAAGCGTGTTCAATGCCACAAAGCATATCACGATAATTGTAAGCCACAACCGCACACATAATATCTGACAACAGAATTGCAAGCAGACCGAAAATGACAGATAACTTCTTCATACGAAATCCTCCTTAAATTACTTTTTCTCTGTGTTCTTTAGGAGCAAAATTGCGCCAACAACAATGGCAACAATGCAGAGAATCAGAAAAATACCATTTCCATCTATATGAATCATGGATGAGCCGCTGAGTTGATTGGATACATCGTGATTTAGAATGGATAGTAACCCCAAAATGATTAAACAGACAATACCGCCAATACAACTGATAATTCCAAGCAACCATTTTGTTTTGCCGCTTGTTTGTAACGAATTATCCGCTTGAAATTCTTTAGGAATGACTTGCTGTTCATCGTCCTCTTTCAAAAGATAGTCCAAAGACACCTTGAAACGGCTGCTGATTACAATTAGCTTGTCACTTTCTGGTACAGATTGACCTGACTCCCATTTTGATATAGCTTGCCTTGACACGCCCAGTTGTTCTGCAAGTTGCTCTTGTGAAAGACCACTTTTCTTACGAAGCGTATATAGTTTTTCTGAAAGTGCCATGTTTCCTCCTTTCACAATAAGCATACCAGTAATATAAGTAGAACACTATACACAGGCGTATGCAATTCCGCAACCATCAGTTGCAACTGTGTTTTTTATTTATTATATCATAAAAGTTTCTTCCTTCCACTTTTGAAATTTGTAAGTTAAAAAAGCAGAACTGCTTCCAAAAAGAAACATCTCTGCGTCTTTAGTGTCCGTCTTATATTTTATTTCCAGCCTTTATGCATGTGAAAGCTCTGGAAAATAAAGTTTTTCATTCTCAATACTTTTAAGCTGCTCACCTAAATAAAACAGCCTGTAATCATCGGCTCCATCATATTTCTCTGCCACACACATATCCATATCCTTCAAAGCCGGCACGAAACCAAGCCGACATTTATGATATTCCTCTCTCACCCGCTGCAAAACGTCCAAAAGTGTCACTTGATTTTCACATACGATGCTCTGTAAAAGCAAAGTGTTTTCTTCCATTTCCGCAACAATGAAACAATCCATATCCTTTGCATAATATACATTTTCCATATCTGGTGTATAGAACATCTGCAAACCAAATTTATTAAGCTGCTCAAAAGATGAATTAGAAACACTGCGTCGAACCATATCCATATATTTTTGCTTCATCTGCTCATCCCCTGTATCTACCCGCACAAAAGTTTTACCTGCTGTTTTTCTTATGCAAAATTCATCTTTTACCGAATAGCGATACTCTGTTTCTTTAGAAAATCCACACTTATCATAAAAATCTACAGCATCTAGATTTGCAAACAGATAAAGTCCATCACAACTATCCTTGTACTGTTTTACCACACTATCCATCAGTTTTTTCGCCAATCCCTGTCTGCGATATGCCTCATCAGTCATTACTGTTCCAATCTGTATGTAATTCCTCTCTACACCATTTTGGAGAAAAGTCATCCTATTTGCGGATACATTGGAAATAATTTTGCCATCCTCAATAAACGAGTATGGAATATAATCACCCTCAAAATATCCCCCTGTCACCCAGTCTTCAAAATCAAATCCAAATGTTTTCTTTGTTAAATCGTTTAAAGCGTGGCGCAGTGTATCGTCACGCATGTAATTGCTTACTAATTCCATGTTTTAAATCTCCTTTTTTATTTTTCAAAATCTACTGTATGCCCCTACTCCGTATCATTTTGAACATTCCCGGTCCATCCCACTCACATGGTCTTTCCTCAAAGCCATGCTTTTTATAAAATTCAACCGCTTCTTTTGTACTGATTAGTTCTAGACTGACTGCCCAATCCGCTGGCTTATGCTCCAATAAATATTGCTGTAATTCCATAAGCAGCATTTGCCCAACACCTTTCCCCTGATATTCAGGCAAGACAGCAAAATCTTTTATGTAAAATGACATGCCGCCATCTCCAATAAGCCTAACCATACCAATTACTTTTTCTTCTTCATATGCCACAAACGAGGCTGTTGTATTTTTCAAGGCACATTCCACCTGTTCTCTGCAAGGAGGCTCCCAGCCAACTGATATATATAGTTCAAGAAATATATCTGTTGTTAGTGTATTTACCTTTATTTTCATGCTATCACCTTTCCATTCTTAACAAACAATATATACCCTCTATTCCTATGCTTTATTCCAGCCCTCTAACGCTTCAGCACCATAACCACATAGAAACCATCCAACAATAAACATAAATTGTAACTCCTCCGATTTTAAAAACCTTAACACTTCCAAATATATTGCTAAGCAATCCCACAAAGCACACGCATCAAGCAGGCATTTCTAAATTTTATTGTCTTGTGTCATTCACCTGCTCCAATCTACGTTTTCTGAGCTTTTCATTGATTTCTGAAGCCGTCTTTACACTGATTCCGTAATCAATCAGATGCCACATTATTTTTGCAAAAAGAATAAATGAGGCATAAATCACTGCATCCAGCTTTCCATACCAAAATCCCCAGCGATGCGCAAGCGGAAGATATACAGCTTCCAAAATTCCAAAGTGTAAAACAGTACGAAGCCACCATTGTCTCTTTGTCAATTCTTCTTTTGAATAATAGGCAAGAAGTGTCACCATCCCAAGAAACGTGAAAACAATAATTCTCCCGAAGAAAGATACAACCGGCAATTCTGATGTAGGGTTAAAAAACATGCACATGAAAAACGTGCAGATCATGATAATTCCATAAATCATTACAAATCTCCGCAGCCAAAATATAATGTCTTTCATAGTCCCCTCCTAAATTCCCAAAAATCGTTTTAATTCTGTAACATATTTGCGTGACACAATCACGATTTCTCCATTCGACAACACTGCCTCAAATCTTCCTGAAACAGATGGACGTACATAATCAATTTTATCTGCATTCAAAATCATCGACTTACTACACCGGAACAGTGCACTTCTGGCACTTATATTTTCAAACTCATACAATTTTTCTTTAGCCGTAAACACGTCCTTTTGTGTGTAAAAAAAGGAAGTTCCATCGACAACTTCAAAGTAATAAATATCCGAAAGTCTCAACCGGTACAATACATTATCCTTGTATCCACAGACAGAAATTTGTCCGAAAGCCGCTTCCCGAACATTTTGCACCCATACTGCCCCGGCATCATGACAATATACCATTACTTCTTCTTCCTTCTCCTCTTCAATCTGCTCCACATTAAGCTTCATCCTTATCACCCCGTTTATCTGAAATCTTGCCTCCGAGTTTCAGCCGAAACGACAGCAAAATACCAATCACTCCTCAACTCTTTGTATCACTGCTCCATATTGACAAATCAAAGATATGACTAAAAACATTACACCGAGAGCAACTGAACCGGAATTGTTCAGCCGAAGTGGTGCTATACCTTGTATGGTCTGTTCCATGACGGCATGAACAATTTCTGCGACAATCTGTGTCCCGATGGGGATGCAAATCATCAAAATACCCAAACGCTGCATTTCTTTTGCTCCACCAAGGTTAAATGGCGTGCCATCGGCAAGTTCGCGCTTAAAGTAATGCTCCGAGAATTTTGCAAACACAGCTTCTCCCGCGAAGAGGATCATACCTACTGTCATGGACGCATATACCGTGCTAACGGAAACTTCTGCTTCCGTATTCAGAATACTTTTCAGCGTCACACCGCCGAATTTCAGCGTTGGAGCGCCAATCATCATGCTGAGGATTCCAACAATACAGCCACAAAAACCAACAATGCAGAAGATGAACATTATCTTGCTAAGTATTTTTCCTATTTTTGATAACTTTTGGATAGTATTTAAGATTTTCATTTTACTCTCTCCTTTGACACTTTTTCATTCTCCCACCTACATCAATTCCAGTTTAATCAAAGACTTACTCGAAATACTTCTTGATAAATTCGTTTTCATAATTCAATATCCCGATTTCATAAAAGCAGCTCTTGTTATATACAAGGAATACATCTTTCATCAATATGCCTCCTACTACAAAATCCCAAGCAATGTTATGCCCATTGCGGTTTTCTCGTACAGAGTGTTATCATTGTTGAGTGTTGCAATCCCGCCACCACATTTTTCACAATCAACTCCACAACAATCACTCTGTTGATTCATATGTGTTCTCTTATACTTATGTCTAAATAATAGCATAGAAAACCCAAATATGCCATATCGAGAGCGGCAAGATGTAAAAATCAAAAGTCAAGTTGCACCAAGGCAATACTATATATGATTAGAAAAATAATCAATCTAATTCCATCTGTACTAAAAAACACTGCATTATCAATACATCTTTTTGTCTTTCTCATTTTTC
The DNA here is from genome assembly GCA_050874385.1 of Eubacteriales bacterium. GTDB lineage: Bacteria > Bacillota > Clostridia > Lachnospirales > Lachnospiraceae > CAG-882. The sequence goes on along the minus strand of JBNMKO010000048.1, from coordinate 16,844 downwards.
AGGTACATTTAATTTCCTTACAGTCTATACAATCTAATTTCCTACCAGCTTTTTGACAACCATTTTCACATTATGTATATTAAGCGGACAATTCATACTCTCATAAGTCACAATGACATCATCGCCCTGAAATAAGCCATTCTCAGTATATATATTCATCTTTCTGACAAAATCATCTGCATATCTTGCGTCGTCCATGCGTCCTGCATGCTCCCAGTATGTAATCTTTCCGGTATGAATATTTATTATTGTAAAATCAGGATGAATAATATGTGCCCGACCTGATATTATCACTTCCAATGGGCGCTCATACTTATACAACAGATGTTCACTATTTTTAGCTAATATATTAGCTATGATTACCTCCGATTTAGAACGCACCAATTCTCCATTATCCGTCTCATATTTCAAATTTTCCTGGTATTTCTGATACGGCTCATAACTTTCACTTTGCCACATTCTAAGCTTTTCATCTACACTTATTCTAATCGGAACCACAAGCTGCTTTCTCTCTTTTATCAAGATATCATAAACACTATCAATTTCTTCATCATTATTTGCTTGAACGAATGCCTCTAATACCTGCAACTTTTTCTCAATTAAAGGCTTCAGCTTCACATAATAACCCTTCTGAGCCAACCGCCTTGCAAGCTGTTCATTTTTTCTGTCTATATATGCTTTTACATATAAACCTGTTTCTATGTTCTTATATTGATGGTAATAATATGTCTTTCCACAGCGATTCTGAATTTTTAGACCGCCCTCAGGGGCATTTGACAAATATTTTTCTATCTTCTCTAATGTATGCTTTAATTCTGATATTCTTTTCTTAATGTCTATAACCTTTTCCTCCTATTCTCTCTGCCTATAATAGCTAAACTAGCCATCTTTGGACTGATATTTTGATTTGTAATCTTATTTTTTTATATTTTTCTCTGCCCACAGCCGCCATATGCGCTGCTTTTGGACTGATATTTAATTGATTATTGGGGATTTTATTTGATTTTCTCTGCCTATAACTATACAATAAACAACTGCCGGGCAGAGATTTTGACAAAACCATAGATTATCATTGAATTTTCTCTGCCCACAGCCCGCCGCTATGACACACTGGACAGAAGACTTCTAGAATACATCCGAAACATATCCAGAAGATACACAGAAGATTAAATATAAACATCAGCCCCACAAGAACGTGGGGCTGATGAATGATTTACATAAAATTACTTTCCAGCATTTTCAGCTATCGAAGCCTGCGCCGCAGCAAGTCTTGCCACAGGTACACGGAATGGTGAACATGATACATAATCAAGTCCAATCTTGTGGCAGAACTCAACTGATGTTGGGTCGCCGCCGTGCTCACCGCAGATACCTACATGGAGGTTAGGGTTAACCGGTCTGCCGAGCTTAAGAGTCATCTCCATGAGCTTGCCAACACCTGTCTGGTCGAGCTTAGCAAATGGGTCGTTCTCAAAAATCTTGGTGTCATAGTAAGCATTTAAGAACTTACCTGCATCATCACGGGAGAAACCGAATGTCATCTGTGTAAGGTCGTTAGTACCGAAGCAGAAGAAGTCAGCTTCCTTGGCAATCTCGTCGGCTGTAAGAGCAGCTCTTGGGATTTCAATCATTGTACCAACCTCATATTTAAGGTCAATGCCTGATGCCGCAATCTCAGCGTCTGCTGTCTCAACAACGATGTTCTTTACAAACTTGAGCTCCTTAACTTCACATACAAGAGGAATCATAATCTCAGGCTTAACCTCCCAATCAGGATGGTTCTTCTTGGTTGTGATAGCTGCGCGGATAACAGCCTTAGTCTGCATCTTTGCAATCTCAGGATATGTTACTGCGAGACGGCATCCTCTGTGACCCATCATTGGGTTGAACTCGTGGAGAGATGCGATTATGTTCTTGATATCCTCAACGGACTTGCCCTGTGCATCGGCAAGCTTCTTGATATCCTCTTCCTCTGTAGGAACGAACTCGTGAAGAGGTGGGTCAAGGAATCTGATACATACCGGATTGCCCTCAAGAGCCTCGTAGAGCTTTGTGAAGTCATCCTGCTGATATGGAAGAATCTTCTCAAGAGCCTTCTCTCTCTCCTCAACTGTATCTGAACAAATCATCTCACGGAATGCTGCAATTCTGCTCTCCTCGAAGAACATATGCTCTGTACGGCAAAGACCAATGCCCTCTGCGCCGAGCTCCCTTGCCTTCTTAGCATCTGCCGGTGTATCTGCATTTGTTCTTACTTTAAGTCTTCTATACTTGTCAGCCCAAGCCATGATACGTCCGAACTCACCAGCGATAGTTGCATCTACTGTAGGGATAAGACCTGCATAGATGTTACCTGTTGTACCGTCGATGGAAATCTCAGAACCCTCTGTAAATGTCTGACCATTGAGTGTGAACTTCTTGTTCTCCTCATCCATGTTGATATCGCCACATCCTGATACACAGCATGTACCCATACCACGGGCAACAACGGCAGCGTGTGATGTCATACCACCACGAACTGTAAGGATACCCTGAGCAGCCTTCATACCTGTGATATCCTCTGGGGATGTCTCAAGACGAACAAGAACAACCTTCTCGCCTCTAGCCTTCCACTCTACTGCATCATCGGCTGTGAATACAACCTTACCACATGCAGCACCAGGAGAAGCACCAAGTCCCTTTCCAAGTGGTGTGGCAGCTTTTAATGCCTTAGCGTCGAACTGTGGATGTAACAATGTATCTAAGTTACGAGGGTCAATCATTGCAACAGCTTCCTGCTCTGTCTTCATTCCCTCATCAACCAAATCGCAAGCAATCTTTAAAGCAGCCTGAGCTGTTCTCTTACCATTACGGCACTGAAGCATATAGAGCTTACCGTTCTCAACTGTGAACTCCATATCCTGCATGTCATGGTAATGTCCCTCAAGGATATCGCAAACCTTGATGAAATCTGCATAAGCCTCCGGGAACTTCTCAGCCATCTGAGCGATAGGCATTGGTGTACGGACACCGGCAACAACGTCCTCGCCCTGTGCATTTGTGAGGAACTCACCCATAAGCTTCTTCTCACCTGTAGCAGGGTCACGGGTAAATGCAACACCTGTACCTGAATTGTCATTTAAGTTACCGAATACCATAGGCATTACGTTAACTGCTGTTCCCCATGAATAAGGGATATCATTGTCACGACGGTATACGTTAGCACGAGGGTTGTCCCATGAACGGAATACAGCCTCGATAGCGAGCTTTAACTGCTCAACAGGGTCGGATGGGAAATCTGTTCCCAACTGCTTCTTGTACTCTTCCTTGAACTGCTCAGCCAATGTCTTTAAGTCGGATGCTGTGAGTTCAACATCGTACTGAACTCCCTTCTCCTCCTTCATCTTGTCGATGAGCTGCTCAAAGTACTTCTTTCCAACCTCCATAACTACATCGGAGAACATCTGGATGAAACGTCTATATGAGTCATAAACGAAACGCTCGAACTTAGGATCTGGATTTCCGGCAATCATAGCTGCAACAACGTCATCGTTGAGACCTAAGTTGAGGATTGTGTCCATCATACCAGGCATGGATGCTCTAGCTCCTGAACGAACAGAAACAAGCAACGGGTTCTTGAGGTCGCCGAACTTCTTGCCGTTCTCCTTCTCCATCCAAGCTACACCTTCCATAGCCTGTGCCATAATCTCATCGTTAATCTTACGCCCGTCCTCATAATACTGAGTACAAGCCTCTGTTGTTATAGTAAAACCCTGTGGTACCGGAAGACCTATCTCTGTCATCTCGGCAAGGTTAGCTCCCTTACCACCGAGAAGGTTTCTCATGGTCATGTTACCTTCCTTGAAGGTATATACCCATTTGTTAGCCATTTTATTTCCTCCTAATTACAAAAATTATTTTTCAAAATCTGTATTGCTTTTTTTGATGTCACCATCAAGCACTGATAAAAGTATACCATACTTTGTGAAAATTTCCACAATTAATTTGAAAAATAGTTCACAAAATTTACAAAAAAACGTGTAAGTGCTTTCATTTATTATGCAATTTTGCAAATTTGTACTAAAAAGCCCTGAAATCCTTGTTATTTTTATAACAAACATTTATTTATCGTCGAAAATTCCAATCAGACTGGCAAATCCAAGGCTCTCTCTTTCTTTTCCATTTTTGGCAATTTTCCACAATACGGAACTTGAGTCGACATAATACAGGTATTTTTTCGATATTATTACTGAAAAATCCGATATCTCATTTACCCTTATATCGTCGCAGATTATCTTATTTTTCCCACCCTTTCCATAACAGAAAATAAGATTTCCATCCTTGACATACGCACAGCCATTCCTGCCAAGCAGCCTTATACAGCCTGTGACATTTGTGTCGATTTCATCTGCCTGTGCCTGTCTTACATTTAATAATATCCCATCCTGTGCCACACACCACAAAGAACCATCACCGGCATCGACCACGTCACCGGATATGCCATCTAAAACCTGAACAGGCTTATCCCCATCTACAATGAGCAAATCATCCTCATTGTCTGACAAGCTCTCACCGGCATTGGACTTAGATTTTTTCGCGCTGCCATTCCAATTAAGTTTTATGTAATAAAGCTTGTCCCTGTTTTTGTAATAAAGATTTCCCTCCCCATCATAATAAAATTCACCGGACGCATCAACCGCATCCGCCGCTAAATGACTCTGCCCATTTTCATATATCCAAAGTCCTGCATCCGTCATGTAAAGCACAGCCTTGTCGAGAACATTATCCACAATCAAGCCAACGCCCTCATTTACAAATATATGCTCTTTATCGGAAATTATGTCCTCATATTTTCCCATAACAGTGTCAGACACATCACACACATAAAGTGTATCTTCTTTTACAAATACAGCTTTTTCATTCTGCTTATCGTAATCAGTGTCACTCACATTGTCAGCAATCAGAAGTTTTTTTGACAAATCTGCCACATAAAAATTCATTCCAACAACCGTGGAATAATCTCCTGTGTCAATCTCATTAAAAAGCACACTGCCGCCATTGTTTACCGCGACAAGCTTAATTCTCACATCGGTGTCATATATTATATTTTCCCCGTTTAAAAGGTCATATATTACAAGAAAATATTTTTCATCACCCTCGCTGTACAAAACATACGCAAGGTATCTTCCCGACTCAGAAAACATGTACTCGTCCGTGATATCTCCGATATCTGACACCAGCTCATACTCTTTTCCATCGTACCAGCCCAAAAACGATGTATTTTTTGATGTATAATTCCCCACCGCCGCCTGCGCATCGCCTGATATATCCGTGCCATAATCTGTATTTTGGCTGTCTGTATTTTCGATATTTCTAAGAAATGCCGCATTTAAATTCGAGGTATATGTAAGCAGAGAATAATTGATTTCTTCCCTGTCCAAATCAAACAAAACCCCTTCATCAACCGAAATAAGTTCATGCCCGTCAAAATATCTCAAATCACTTCCGTCTATACTTTTATAAACTTTAACCCCGGCAAAAATTCCCCCGGCAACGACAATTATGCCTACAGCCACCGCCGTAGACATAATTATCTTCCTTCTTTTTTCCTTAATTTTCTGCTCTCTGCGATTATCCTTTAAATCGTTGGCGTTCTTTTCCTTCTCTTTCTTCTTTTTTTCTTCATCAAGAGCGGATTTTTTATCGCGGATTTTTTCAAATAAATTATTTTTAAATTCCAATATTTTCTCTTTTACATTTATATTGTTATCTTCTGAGAAATCATTATCTGAATTTCGATTTCCGCCTGATTTATTATCAGCTCTTTTTTCGCGAGATTTTAAATCCCCTCCGATATTTATTGACGTTCCATCAAAAAGACTTTCCTCTGCATCTGAATTTTCCCTCTCGCCTTTTTTCTTGTAGCGGAGATTATTCTTTTGCTGCTCCTCCCACTGCTTTCGCCTCAAAAGATAATCTTCATTCACAATTATAACCGGAGCACCGCATTTCGGGCACACGGTTCTCGATGTGTGTTCACAGCCACATTTATCACATTTATACATCTATATTCTCCTTATGCGAGCCAATATTCTGATTTTTCGCGCTTTAAAATTCCCTCAGAAATCATATCCCGTCTGAGTGTACAAAAATCATCGTGAAAATCCGCGATAATTATATTAATCTCGCGCTCAGTGTAATGTCTGCCCGGCTCAAGTTTTTCGGCAATCAGCTCCAAAAGTATTCTCTTTTTCTTGCGCTGCGCCGGAATGGACTTGAACTTGCCATATTCCACAAAAGCATCTATGACTTTCTTTCGGTATGCATCCTCGCGCTCCTTCTGCTCATCCTCCTCCGCCGATTTCTCGCTTATTATATCTATAATATTTGTCATAAACACATCCCTGCATATCGAATACATGGTGTAATACTGGTCTTTATAGGACTTCACCGCCCCCGCATCCTCAAGCTTTTTTAGATGAAATGATATCGTGGACGGCGTTAGCCCAAGTCTCTGCGCAAGCCTCTCAACATACATATCCTCATTAATCAATGACTTTAAAATCTGTAGCCTTGACTTATCCGCAAGGCACTTAAACAATTTCACTGCTTCTGTCTCTGTCATACATCAGCCTCCATCCTTCATACCAATTAATATTCAAAATTCAAACTATATTTTACCAACTATATCACACTCTTTTCAATCCTTAATATTATTTTTTCTGTAGGACGTGCCATAATTATTTCTCTGTAAAAATTTAAAGTCGACAAGATATCTTCTAAGCAACGCATAATCGGGATAAATTTTACATAAAATCTCATTTATCTCTTTTTCCGTATAATCCCTGTCGCCCGCAAATAAATCGGACACATATTCAAATAATTCCCGCTTGTCGTCCAGCTTTTTAGGGATTTGCACAATCACGCCGTTTTTCATATATTTGTCCAATACACTCATTATAAAACTCCTTTTTCATGTTTATGGCTTTGCATACAATAAGATATCTAACTTTAACGCCGTCCAACAAGCTCATCATATTTTCTCATTATAAGCTCAACAACCGCCATCTTGGTCTCTCCTGCAAGAATTTTCGCCGTGTCATTATGCTCTCTTGCGCTCTCAAGTGATGCTCTCCAGCTGTCCGGTATCACCTTTGCTTTCTCTCTGAACAAGCTATCCGCCTTAGCCGCATCCGCCCCAGCCTGCTGCCATGACATCTGATACAGCGTCGCAAAGACATCATATATGTTCGCCTCTATCTTGCACTGGTTCGCATCGTCGCGCCTGTCATCCGCCGTAAGCTTTTTTGCCCTCATAAGGCTCTCATTTTTCTCATCATTTAAAAACTTCATAAATTCTTCTGATATCATATCAATTCCTCCATGTCACTGTTCTCAACATTTCTACATCATTTTGCAAAATTATAATAAAAACGATTTTTAAAATTTATTTTTATATTCATCTAATTAGATTATATTTTTATTATATGCACTAAATCGTTTTTGTCAATACTATTTTTATATTTATCTAATTATTTTGCCATGGCAATTCCATAAACTATCATATTTTTCAGCCAACCATCTCTTAAATTATTGCTTTAGATAAGAAACGCATTAATTTTTAGAATTGCTATGAAAAAATTACTAAACTAAATAAAACTTTAACTGCCACGAACTAATGCGACAATGAATTGCGAATATAATTGATACTCTAAGTATTGTAAAAAAAGAAGGACAACCCAAGCGGATTGTCCTTTCCATTTTCATAATAGCATATTCTCATTTACATAAACGTAATTCGAAAATTTAGATTTTAGCTTAATTACCCTAACTTACTCTTCAATATCCCAAATATTTTTTACATTATAAATAAGCAATTATGGAAAACTGCAAAAATGACTACTATTTGTTTAAATTTAAAACTAATTTCAAGAAAAGTATCTTTGTACATCAAATAGATTTATTCACCATTCTAAATGTGCTCATTTATAATTATAGTTTTAAAAATTTTTGTTCATAGCATTTCTACCTTTTCAACTCTTTGTATTTTCTTGCAAAATAATTTTCACAATTACTATGGAAATATTATTAATATCATAATGCATTTTTATAATTATTTCAACAATGTAGTCAATATCGCAATATATTTTGATAATTATCGCAATAATATAATTAATATCATAATATAATTATGTGAAATTGAAAATTATATAAATATTTCTGTCTACAACTCTGTCACTTGTAAGTTCTTTTTCTAACGATAAAATATAAATATATTCAGAATAAAGGAGATATAACTTATGAAAAGAAAAATAATATCGACATTATTAATTTTATGTATTTGTTTAATTACACCTATAAGTATGTTAAATAGTGACACACATAATGAGCAGAATGTTATATCATGTTATAATGATGATAAGACACCTGATGTAGTTGAAAAATAGAATAATTTATTATATTTCTTTTTTTCGTTGATAAAATTTCCTTTTCACATCGTTTTTTGTAAACTCACTTATAGCAATGCATTTATTCAATTCTTCTTTTTCTAAGTCATTATATTTCTCTCTTTTTTCTTTCACCCTACTATTCCATACATTATTATATATAATCCGCGGTAATAGTTGGGTTCTTCTACATTTCAAGCATATTTCCAATAATTTTTCAGCCAATTCATCTGACTCGTCATACATACCACAATCCCCATAGCAACTAGCTACTGTTTTCATTATATATTCATAAAATATTATATACGGGTGCAGAAACACTTTCTCCTCTATTTTACCATAAAATTTACAAACCTTTTGGCACAGTTTAATACAATCTATATCTCCAAGATCAATAATTTCTTTTAAGCATTTAATCTCATTGTTGGTTAAAAAAATTTCTTCCGTATTCATTATCGCATCATAAGATATCGTACACTCCAACAATGCCTTTATTCCTTCCGCAAATTCATCCTTATTTATTTTTCCATAAGTCTTTTCATTAACAAGCATTATAAATTCCAACGTCAAATAATTTATCTTCGTATTTTCATCTGCCAATTTTTTCATATTACAGATATAATTTATTCCTTGTTCATATCCTTTATATCTATTAAAGAATTTACTAAATTTCTGTATAGCAATCTGCGCCTGCGCATCAACCGACACCAAATCCGTCCTATACAACTGGTAAGTAACTCCAAGCCTTTCCAACAATTCAGAGGTTATATCCCTATGATTTTTGCACTGTTTCTGTTCTACACGCAGTACGGTACGAGGCGAGCAAATTCCTTCCGCCAGCTCGCTTGCTGTCATTCCCAACATTTTGCGCCGTATTCTCACCACATCACTCACATTATACGCCATACCTTCAAAGTATAAATGTACATCACTTTTCATGTAACCAGATATTCTTGCCCTTTCAGACAAATCCTCATATAATTCTTTCCACTTTTTTGCCTCATCCATCTGCTCTCTTAATGTGATATACTTTCTACTGCCATTATCCAATTTCTCGAAATTTAAAGTTTCCGAAATAAGCTCAATCTTTATATCCAAAAGCTCCAAAAGATAATACGTCCTACAAGCATCCCTTAAAATGTCTATTGCATGGTCACACAAATTAATATATTTTTCTTTCCTAATATCCCTATTCTGCTCAATATTTTCATCAATATCGTGATTATTCTTAACATTTATTTGATTTTTGTTTTCCGTGTTATTCGCACCAATTTCAGTCTTATTTGCATTTACATCACTTTTATTTTCATAGTCATTGATGCTAACTTTAGTCTTATTTACATCTATTTCATTCTTGTTTTCATCGTTATTCACGTCTATATCAATCTTATTTAAATGTATATCAAAAGTGTCATCCAGCGCATCCGCCCTATATATGTAATAAATCATTTTTGGATATATCTTTGACATATTATGTATATCAAAGGTATTATTTTGTAAATAATTAAATACCTCTCTGTACAACTTATTGCGTTCACTCGCGCCTTTGTGAGCGGCATATTCTAAGACCATGTTAAGTTCCTGAACTGACAAACACAACGCAGCAATTCCTTTTGTATCTATTTTAGGCACTGTAATTTTCACTGCCTGCTCATAAAAATCTGCACTTTCCTTGTTCTCCATCTTTGCCGCTTCACCGCGCATAAACAGCAAAAATTGCCTGCACATTTTATTTTTCATGTTGTTATTGCACTCATAATCATCGAGCAATTTATTCACAAGTGCGATATTTTCATCAATGAACGCCCCAACAATCCTTTGTCTCTCGAGCCACTGTGTATAATCTTCATCATCAAGATATATTTCATAATCGTCCTCCGATATACCAAGCCTGTCCATAAGGCGGTTGCACATAAGCCTGTCGGGTGTGCGCTCATCATTTTCAATAAAATTCATCATGGATTTACTATAAAGACCATCACACAGCATCTCCATGCCTATGCCCTTCTCAATTCGTCTTTTTCTTATCTCATTGCCAAATGTATATTTCAAAATATAAGCATCCCCCAATCCACTTTTTGTATTAATTGTAAAAATGCACTTCTTAATAATGTAAAGCGATATTCAAAAATATAGAAGCCGCTATGCAATAGTTTATTTAATTACATATAAATTTTCTCATTTATAGCAATAGCTATATAAATAAATTTATTCACCCTACAAAGCTATTTCTCTTGAAGTCTATTTTAAATTCAAATAAATAGCAAACATTTTGTCAAGTTTCCAATAATTGCTCATTTATAGTAACTATAATCATTATTGTATCATATCATTTAGACTTTTTCCAAACAAGTGACTAAATTGTAAACTCTATTGGAACACAAAAATTCTCCCCGCATATTCATATACAGAATACGCAGAGAGAACTTTGTTAATCAGATGCCCATTTACATTATTCCAAAACATCTGAATTAATATTGTTCATAACTAAGTCAAGCGGATATTCGCAATCCGCTTCGCTTCTTGCTTTACTAATCATTCCTATGGTCAACACCGAGCGTATCATCATACACTGCCCTGCATCCTCCGATGAACTTAGGTCTTGTTCTTGCTGCCACAAGTGCGGCATGTCCAATATGGTCAACAGAAAGTCTGACAGGAACCGCGACAGCCTTTAAGTGCATGCCAATCAAAGTGTTGCCAATATCAAGTCCGGCATGAGCATTAATCTCTTCAAGAACTACAGGATGTTCAAAATGTGCATACGCCTGAGTTGCAAACGAACCTCCGGCTTTCTTCTGCGGAACTACATTCACAATGTCCGCCCCCGGCACTGCTGCTTCCTCAATCACAATCGCACGATTGAGATGTTCACAGCACTGTGCCGCAAGATATACGCCTTTCTCGTCAAGCGCCTCCTTAATTCCAAGGAAAAGCTCAAGTGCCACATCCACATCCGAATTAGTGCCAATCCTGCTGCCTACCACCTCACTTGTAGAACAGCCTATAACCATAATCTGACCCGCCCTAAGTCCGGCACACTCGCACAGCTCATGCGCGGCATTGTATGCCTGCTGCCTTATACTCACTTCCATATTTATGTCCTCTCCATATTCACATTATGCTTTTTCCTGCCACTTCTATGACTGCTTGTGGGTATTTAGCTTGTCTTTTCGCAGCCTATACCCTCATGCCACCCATCCAAGACTTCACTGTGGGTATTTTGGGCTTGCTTTTTTGCTCCATGCCCACATTCTATACTTTTCTGCCACTTCTATGGCTCAATGTGGGCATTTTAGCTTGTCTTTTTGCTACCTCTACCCTCAAGCCACCCATCCAACACTCCACTATGGGTATTTTAGGCTTGCTTTTTCACTCTATGCCCACTACAGTCTACAGAACTCCTCAACCTCAGCCTCGATAAGCCTCAGGCTGCTTCTCCAGAAGTCAGGGCTTGTCACGTCGATACCCATTGTGGCTGCCACGTCCTCGATTGAATTGCAGCCTGTTGATGCGAGCATCTTATTGTACTTAGGAACGAAGCTTTCACCCTCCTCCTTATAGAGGCTGTAAAGACCGAGTGCAAAAAGATTTCCGAAAGCGTAAGGGAAATTATAATAGCTGAGTCCTGAGCTGTAATAATGTCCCTTGCACACCCACATGTACGGATGCATTGTGCTCTCGTCAAGTCCGTCACCGTATGACTGTCTCTGTGCGTCGAGCATGATTTCCTTCAAATCATCTGCCATGAGGAAACGGTTCTTGCTCTGCTCAAAAACTGCCGACTCGATAAGAAATCTTGAGTATATATCAACTATACACTGTGTCTGCTCCTTCAAATCGCTGTCGATAAGGCTTAACTTCTCCTCATCACTCGCCTGTGAAAGTGCATATTTTCCTAAAAATACCTCGTTGAAAGTCGAAGCTGTCTCAGCAAGCTGCATCGGTGCTCCCTGATTTAAGATGGCAACGTCCTCGAGCTGTCTGTTGTGGTATGCGTGACCGAGCTCATGTGCAAGCGTGTCAACCGCGCCGAAAGTTCCGTCATAGTTAGTAAGAATACGGCTCTGTCTTATAAAATTGGCATCCGCGCAGAAAGCTCCGCCCTCCTTGCCCTTTCTAGGGTAAAAATCAATCCATGAATTTTCAAAAGCTTCCTTCATAAGCGAAGCCATTCCCGGTGTGAAGCCGGAGAAGCAGTTTACAAGGTAATCCTTTGCCTCGTCAATGCTGTAGCTCTTGCCAGCTTTTCCTATCGGTGCAAAAAGGTCATACCAAGGAAGTCCGTTTTTATGTCCAAGAAGCTCGCCCTTTTTCCTCAAATATTTTCTGAAAACAGGAAGATATTCCTTGATTGCGGTGAGCATAGCATCAAGTGTCTCCTTATTCATTCCCGACTTGTCAAGTGTCATCTCAAGTGCTGACTCATAACCTCTCTTTTCGCAGAGTGTGTTGACCTGCATCTTGATGTTGTTGAGTGAAAATGCCACCGAGTCGGCAATCTTCTCATAAGCCTTAATCTCAGCCTCATAAGCACTCTTGCGGACTGCCGCATCATCACTGTATGCAAGATTTCTTATCTCTGAAAGAGTGACAACCTTGCCCTCATAGTCAACCTTGAGCGTGGATGTGAGATATGTCTGTAACTTTCCCCAAGCAGCACCGCCTGTCATGTCAAGGGCGGAGATAATCTCCTCAACCTCATCGCTCAAAAGGTGCTTTGCATTTTCTTTTGCTTTCTCCAACTTGTAGGTGTACTTTGCAACAAGCTCACTCTTCTTTGCAAACGCATCCACATCGGGAATTGTCGCATAGAGCTTAGATGCAGCAGAAAATGAAGCACTTCCGGTAGAGAGAACCTTTCCAAATCTGTTAGACTGTGCCATTATATTGCCGTCGTCAGTGTTTACCGACTCTCGAAGTCCGATATATAGACTGAGCTTGCCGGCTAAAAGTGCGATATCCTCCTCAAACGAAAGCAGCTCCTCCACCTTCTGTAAAAGCTCCTTGTCAGAAGCCTTTACCGCTGTGCCAAATTTTGCAAGCTCCTCCTCAAGTTTCTTAAAATCTGCCTCATACGCCTCATCGTCGAAGCCCTTATAAATTTCTTCCAATGACCATTCTGTATTCATAGCAATCCTCCATGTCAAAAGACAGCGCTTTTCACTATCATTTTTGATATTTTTAAAATTCCCCTTCCGGTACAAAGGCAATCCAAAATTCCTCAATGTACTAAAAGGGGAAATAATTTTTAATCAGTATTAAAACTCGAACTTCTTCTCAAAGTAAGCCTTCAAATCCGCGATGGCAACTCTCTCCTGCTCCATTGTGTCACGGTCACGGACTGTAACACAGTTGTCGGTCTCAGAGTCAAAATCATAAGTAACACAGAATGGTGTACCAATCTCATCCTGTCTTCTGTATCTCTTACCGATATTTCCTCTGTCATCGAACTCACAGTTGTAAGTCTTAGAAAGCTCGGCAAATACCTTCTCAGCGCCCTCATTGAGCTTCTTTGAAAGCGGAAGCACACCAATCTTTACAGGTGCGATTGCCGGGTGGAAATGAAGAACTGTTCTCACATCTCCCTCGCCAATCTCCTCCTCATCGTAAGCTGAACACAGGAATGCAAGTGTCACACGGTCTGCACCAAGTGATGGCTCGATAACATAAGGAATGTACTTTTCCTTAGTCTCGTCGTCAAAATATGACATATCCTCGCCTGATGTATTCTGGTGCTGTGTAAGATCATAGTCTGTTCTGTCAGCAATGCCCCAGAGCTCACCCCATCCAAATGGGAATAAGAACTCAATGTCTGTTGTTCCCTTAGAATAGAAGCAAAGCTCCTCAGCAGAGTGGTCACGAAGACGCATCTCGTCCTCCTTGATTCCAAGTGAGAGTAACCAGTCATGGCAGAAACCTCTCCAGTACTGGAACCACTCAAGGTCTGTGCCCGGCTTGCAGAAGAACTCGAGCTCCATCTGCTCGAACTCTCTTGTACGGAAAGTAAAGTTACCCGGTGTAATCTCGTTACGGAAGGACTTACCAATCTGTCCGATACCGAAAGGAACTTTCTTTCTTGAAGTTCTCTGTACATTCTTGAAGTTTACAAAAATACCCTGTGCTGTCTCAGGTCTCAAATAAACTGTGTTCTTTGCATCCTCTGTGACACCCTGAAATGTCTTGAACATAAGATTGAACTGTCTGATATCCGTAAAATTGTGCTTGCCACATGTAGGACATGCAATATTCTTCTCATCGATGAAATTCTTCATCTGCTCCTGACTCCAAGCATCCACAGAACCCTCAAGCTCATACTTGTTCTCTGCACACCAGTCCTCAATAAGCTTGTCAGCTCTGAAACGCTCGTGGCACTCTTTACAGTCCATAAGAGGGTCAGCAAAACCGCCAAGATGTCCCGATGCAACCCATGTCTGAGGGTTCATAAGGATAGCACAGTCAACACCTACATTGTATGGGCTCTCCTGAACGAATTTTTTCCACCAAGCCTTCTTTACGTTGTTCTTGAGCTCAACACCGATATTTCCGTAATCCCATGTGTTTGCAAGTCCGCCGTAAATCTCAGAACCCGGATATACAAAGCCTCTCGCCTTGGCAAGGGCTACAATCTTGTCCATAGTCTTTTCCATAATTTTCCTCTCTTTCGCGCTTCCGCATATAATACTTTGCCTGTCATCTATATATCTTATAAGATATTCATAACAAGCATTTACATCCACTTTTTTGTGCATGTGCAAAATTTTACAACATAATCTGTATAATTGCAAGGCAAAACACCTTAAAACTTATCTACCAGCTCTAACATGTCGAGTGACTTCATTTTTTTGTCCATATAGTTAAAAACGCAAAAACGCATCACGTCGATAAGCTCAGCGAGCACTTCATCCTTTACTGTAAATGAGTACAGCTTCTCAAAAGGCGTTGCCACAATAAATTGCAAGGTGTAAAGGGTCGCCGGGGAAATTCTTATGGCATCCTTACGCCCGATACATGAATGGCACAGAACACCGTTTGCCGACATTGAAAAGCCCTCTATATTTTCCGACGAGCCGCATGACGCACAGCAAAAAAACTGTGGATACTCTCCGTTTATCACAAACTGCTTGAGCTCATAGACAACTCTTACAAGCTTATCGGGTATGCGCTTGTCGAGAAGCGCCTTGAACGAATGGTACAGCAGATTTAACATGTCGCCGCCGTCCTCATTCTCCCTTGCAAAGTAATCGGCAAATTCCAAAAAATAATACCCATAACATGCCCCTACAAGGTCGTCCGCAAGCTCGCGGAAATATGTTTTTATGACAGCCTTCTCAACAGTATATGAATTTTTACCGGGATATATAAAAAATGTCCCAAACGCAAAGCTCTCGCAAGCCGCCATCAGTGCATTTCCCGGCTTTCTTGCCCCTCTTGCAAATGCACTGATTTTGCCAAGCTCCCTTGTGAGAAGCACAACCCTCTTGTCATATTCACCCATCGGTGCCGAGGCTATTACCATGCCCGTCACTTCAACCAATTCCGCCATTTTTAATACCCCTGCAAATTATTTTGCGTGCTTTCATCGCTGTAAAACATACCCTTACATTTTTTAACATTAGCTTAATCAAATTCAAACATAACCACCGTACTCATAAATATAAACATTTTACATATTCAGCACGACACTCAGCTCGCATAGATTTAACATGTATTTATAACATAATCCAAACAACAAAAATTTAGTGTCAATCAGCTCAATACACTTAAAAATTATTGCTGCCAATTAACCGGCTTCAAATCATTTCTTCAATGCCTTCTCATCATACCCGTAATTCTTCATAAGAAGGTCATTATCGCGCCATTCCTTCTTAACCTTGACCCAGAGCTTTAGATTGACCTGCATCTCCATCATACGCTCTATCTCAAAGCGCGCCGCGGAGCCGATTTTCTTTAACATCTCTCCGCCCTTGCCGATAATGATACCTTTGTGTGACTCTCTCTCACATATTATGGTCGCGTCAATGTCTATGATATTGCTGCCGTCAAGTCGCTCCTTCATGCGCTCTATCGTGACGGCAATGCCATGAGGTATCTCATCGCTTAAGCATCTTAGGGCTTTCTCCCTTATAAGCTCCGCGGCAATCTGCTTCATTGGCTGGTCTGTAACCGTGTCCTCATCATAATACATCGGGCCATAAGGAAGATACTTAAAAATAGCATCTATAAGGTCGTCAGTGTTCTGACCTTTAAGTGCAGATACAGGGACTATCTCGTCAAAATTTACAATGCCCTTGTAAGCATCGATAAATTTAAGAATTTCTTCCTTTTTAACCGTGTCAACCTTATTTATTACAAGGATTACCGGCTTCTTGCAGTTCTTTAAATTAGCCGCAATCTGCTGCTCACCCGCACCGATAT
>JBNMKO010000047.1:0-26609 GCA_050874385.1 Eubacteriales bacterium | reverse complement strand
CGTAAAAGCAGCGTTGTGGATATGACTATCCTATACGGTAGAGGCGAAGTGGACACGCCTGTAAGAATAAGGATTGCCTGACCTGTCAGGTGGAAACTTAAATATCAAACTTCTTAAATAGGAGCGTCAGCTCCTTAGAAGCCCATTACCTTTAGGTGATGGGTAGTTCACCACTTAGTAGTTAGTATATTTAGCATATTTAGAAGATTCTAAGGTGGATGCTTTTAATCAAGTAAGTCCCCTGCTTCAATAAGACTGTAACCAACCATGCGAACAGTACACAGACCATAAAAATGAGAATACTTAGCAGCGATAAAGAAAGCGTATTGTATGAATTTGAAATCGAACCTGGCACGAGTGTCAAGTTAAAAAGGTTGAAAAATAATACTGATTACATAGTGCAGATATTGGCGGATGAGGGATGGTACGCACTATACTTTCATTAGTTTTTTTCTTTGCAAAAAAATAAAAACCGTAAGAATATGTCCTACGGTTTTTATTTTTTATATCATAATTCCCGACTTTTCCTTGCTCTTATCGATAATCTTGTTGAGCTTGCGGAACGGTATTGCGCCCACAAGTCCGATAAAGAGTGAGACGAGAAGATATATTGAAAGCTTCGCGATATATTTCCAGTAGTTGTCCTCGTAAAGTCCTGCCACAGCTTCCTTCATGGCGTTCATGCCGAACTGGAACGGAAGGTAGTTGTAAAGGGAGTGGAACACTTTAGGAAGTGTCTCGATAGGGAAGGTACATCCGGCGCCGGCAACCTGTACAACCATGACGATGACGGCGAGCGCTTCTCCGATGTTTCCGAGTGCGACGGTCAGCGAGTATATGAACAGTGTAAATACAAAGCTGCACATAGCTCCGGCAAACCAGAACATTACAGGGTGCTCACACTGTATTCCTATGAAATGCAAATCGCCGAGCACCGTGATGAGTGTCTGCAACTGTCCAACGAGGAAGAAGAGCATGTATCTTCCAAAGTATGCGTGCCGCGGACAAATGCCATCAACACCCGTTATCGGGTGAACTTTTACATGTATGATTGCCACAAGTATAAGTGCGCCAACCCAGAGTGCAAGCACGGTGTAGAACGGTGCCATTGCCGAGCCGTAGTTTTCGATAGGGTACACGCGAACCGTGTCGAGTGCCACAGGGGATGAGGCAAATTCTCCGAGGAGTTCAGGGTTGGTGTCCATAATCTCGACAAGCTTGTTGTAGTTTTCGTTGTCAGACAGCTCATTCATATTTTCGGTGAGAGTCTTGATGTAATCGGATAATTCCTTTGCAAGCTCAAGTGTCGTGTCGAGGTTGGTGTTTCCGTCGGCGAGCGTGTCGGAGTAGTTGGTGAGCACATTGTCAGTGCTGTTTAAGTTTAAATTAAAGCCAGACAGTGCATTGACAGTGGTGTTGAGTGCTGCCTGTGCGTTTGTGACGGTTGAGCTCAGCTGCGGCTTTATCGAGTTGCTGTAGGTGTTTTTGAGTGCGGCTATGTCGTTGGAGCAGTTTTCAAGCTCTGCCTGTATTTTCTCAATAAGGTCGTTTGAGTTGGCGACTGCCACTGCTGAGGATGAGCCTACACGGTCGGCATCTGCTTTTACCGTGTCAAACTGTGCGCGGATGGTGTTTATCTGTGCGTTCACCTTCTCGTCGCCTTTTGACTCTATTCCTGACACGGAACTGTTAAATATTTCTTTTGCGTATGGAACCATGTTTCCGACAGCGCCTATGCCGTTTAAAACAACCTTAGATACGGTCTGTGCCGATGATAAGTCGCTGTTTACGACATTTGATATCATGGAGAGTGTTCCGTCAATCATGTCAAGACTTGTGAGCATCATATCAGATACAGTATTTATCGTGTTCGTCGAGCTGTTGACCATCGTCTGCATACCTGACAGGGATGTTTTGCTGCTGTCAAGAACGGTGTCAAGGCTTGGAAGCATTATCTTTGTTGTGGAGATGATGCTCTGTGCCGAGTCCATGATGCCCTTGAAGGATGACAGGATGTTTATGTATGTATCCATATCGGAGGAGAGGGCATTAAGCTTATCAGTCATTGTTTCGGCAATGCTCACACCGTCAGAATTAGTCGAGGATATGACATTTCCGGCTTTCATGGCTGACTCGGCAAGTGTGCTTATAAATGTTGCATTGACCTGCTGGCGGACTGCCTTTTGAGCCTTCTGTGTAATCTTAGGGGCGATGGCATTTTTCTTTCCATTCTCATAATATATAATCTGAGGATGTTCAAGGTCTCCGGTAAGGAAACTTACCATATCCTCGGAAAATGTCTCAGGGATGACGAGTGCTGCGTAGTAGTAGCCAGCTTTAACGCCCTCTATGGTATCCTCTGAATTGTCCGTGAAAACCCAGCCGATGGTGTCATTTGACTGAAGCGCCTCAACGACAGTGTCGCCTATGTTGATTTCAAGCCCTGAAATCTCTGCGCCCGCATCGTCGGAGACGACGGCAACCTTGATATTTCCAGTGGAGCTTGCCCCATAAGGGTCCCAGTTGGAAAAAATATTAAACCACGCGTACAGTGAAGGAAGGATTGAAAGACCGAGGATGATAACCACTGCTATCACATTGGTCGATATCTTTTTCATGTCGTTTGTGAATACTTTGAGTATCTTATTCATCGAGAGCTTCCTCCTTTGCTGTGTTGTTATTTAAAATCATATTTTTGGAAATATCATTTTGTGTGTCATAATTTTTATTATCGGTTTCATTGATTGATATTTTTTGTGAACTGCTTGTTGAAGGATTTTTCTTTTTATCCTTGTTTTTCTTATCCTTCTTGTCCTTTGAGTTTTTGGCTTTCTTGGAGTAGTTCTTTTTTAAATCCTCATCGTCATAAGAATTGTTATTGTTCCCATTAAAGTTATTGTCATCGGACTTTTTATCGAGTTTGTTCTCTTTGTCCTTCTTTTTATCCTTGTCTTTCTTATTGTTGTTCTTTTTCTTTTCTTTTTTATCTTTATCTTTTTTCTTCTTATCGGAAGATTTTTTATCTTTTTTGTCCTTTTTATTATCTTTCTTTTTTGTCTTGCTATTGCTGTCCTTGTCCCCGCGGGTTTCGGATGCAGCCTCGTCGTCAAGTCCGTTATGCTCCGAGAGACTTTCTTCTATAATGTCCGTGTCAATCTGCGATGAATAGACATCGGAATTTTTGCGCTTGCCGTGGGACTTTTTCGGCTCGTCGATGTCCATTGAGTCCTTTGCGGATGTGATTATATCGCGCGCCTCAGTCTTCATGGATATAAGCTTTTCGTTGACACCGTTCATTCCCGACTCGAGAAGTCCGACAGGTTCAGCCTCGTTTCCGGTGATTGAATTGATGCGGTGCTGCAAATTGTAATCCCCGTACTCGACGACGATTAGATAAGCCGATATCGCAAAAAGTGAAACAATCCACAGTATAAGCCATATAACCTTGTTGCTGTCCGTTATGAACATAAGTGCAAGAAATATCATCGGAATGACAATCACACACAAAAGCCCGATACGAATACGCTTCAAATTCTGCGCATGAAGCCTGTCCTGAAAATCGACAAGCTCGCCATATATATCTGGGTTGTTATCTTTTATCTTTTTCTTAGACATATACAATCTCCTTCTAAAATAAATTTACTTAGGTAATTGCCAAATTCTTTTTTACATCATCCCCGTATCTTCCATTCTCTCTTCCACAAAGTGGTTAATCTTCATGAATGGTATGCGGATTACAAGTCCGATTACAAGTGCGGCAACCGCAAATATCATAAGCTGCGCAAGATTTGTCACATAAGCCGAACCGTACATTCCTGCGACGGTCTCACGCATCGCGTTGATTGCGTAAGGGAACGGGAAGAAAATGTATATGTTCTGGTATACCTGCGGAAGCATCTCGATAGGGAATGTTCCGCTTGAGCCTGCAATCTGTAAAACCATGACAACGACTGCGAGAGCTTTTCCGAGGTCGCCAAATGAGATTGCGAGGGAGTATATAAGCAGTGTAAATGTAAAGCTCGCAAGCACAGCAACCAGATAGAAAAGTCCCGGCTCTAGTACCTGGCTGTGGAGCAGATGAATGTCACCGAGCACCACGATTGCCGCCTGAATTTGTCCGAGCAAAAAGAAGGTGAGGTAACGCCCGAAGAAAAGGTGGCGCGGCTTCACATTCTCGAGACCTGTAGGGTCGGCGTGAACCTTTACAAGCGATACGAGGAGTGTTCCTCCAACCCAGAGCGCGAGTATGGTGTAGAATGGTGTCATTCCTGAGCCGTAATTTTCGACAGGATATATCTCCTCTGTGACCATGTTCACAGGCTCGGCAAAAAATTCGCCGTAAAGCTCGGAGTCACCGCCTAGGAACTGTGTTACCATATCAATCTTGTCGCTCTCGGACGTGTTTTCAATCCAGTCGATAACACTGTCAAGCTCTGTGATAACGTTGTCTATAACCTCCTGAATCTGTGAGAGGCTGTCGTTTGACTTGTCAACCGTGTCGCCAACGCCGTCAAGTATCTCACCGGCATCATTTAATGCGCTTGTGAGACTTGTCATTATTGAGTTGACACTTGCAAGTGTCTGGGATATGGAGTCGTTGAGGCTGTTAAACTGTGGCTCTACGCTGTCAGTATAGTTGGAATACAGGTCATCGAGCTGTTTTTTGCATGAGTCAAGCGATGTCTTTATGCCTGATACAAGTGTATCAACAGCAGCCTGTGTAAGCACTCCGTTTCCGGCAGCCTGTGATGTGAGTGAACCTATCGTGTTTATAATCTGTGTCACAACTGTGTCTAATACGCCAAGTTCCGGAATATTGGATATATCGAGCTGACCGACATAGTATTCTGCTATGAGAAGTTTCAGGCTCTTCATCTGTGTACTGAGTTGTGACGCATCGGCGTTAAGCTGTGAAATGCTGTTGGCAACTGCCTGTGAGTCGCTTGCAAGGGTTGTATTGTCAAGAAGCGAGGCAATGTTGTCGAGGGATGCTGACATATCGCTAATCAGGTCTTTTAACTGTCCGCTGAATGTGCCAAGTGCCGAGCGGCTGTTGGAAAATGCCGCCTGCGCATTGCCAAGGCTTGTTGTTGCACTGCTTATGCCAGATGCGAGATTGCTTATCTGAGCGTTGGTGTCGGCAAGATTGTCCGTCAGGTTGGTGTTGCCGTTTACAAGCAGTGTGAGTGTTTTATTATAGGAAGAAAGATTGTCGCGCAGGCGCACAAGCTTGTCGTTCAGTGTGGTTGCGCGCTCGCTGTCCTCAATGTCCGAGGAGATGGTGTTGGTCTCCGTGAAGATTGTGCTTACTACAACCTCGATGAATTTTGTGTTGATTGTCTGCTGGAGTGAGCCGACGGCGGAGTCAGTAATCTTTGTCGCTATGGCATTCTTCTTTTCATTTTCGTAGTATGTGATGACGGGATTTTTAAAATCTGTGTCAAAAACGGTGTACATGCTCTCAGTGAAGTCAGCTCCGATTGTGACGCAGGCGTAATAGTCGCCGGCCTCCACGCCTGATATCGCCTCGTCGGCGGTGTCGCAGGCAACCCAGTCGATACTTTCGTTGGTTTTGAGCTCCTCCAAAACGTCAGCGCCCATATTTTTGTAGGTGCCGTCATCAAGCGTGTAGCCGATATCCTCTGAGGCGATGGCAATCTTGATGTTGGAGGTGTTGCCGTACGGGTCATGGTTAGAGTAGATGTTAAACCATGCGTACAGCGATGGCAGGATGCACAGACCAAGTGCGATGGCAAGTGCGAACGGGCTTCTTATAAGTCTTTTCAAGTCCCGGACGAAGATGGTCAATGTGTTTTTCATAGTGAGTTCCTTTCCTTTTTGTCTTCTTTTTGTCTTCCTTATTATATACATGTAAATATGCAAATGCCTGGCTGCTTTGTAATGCCTGTAACTTATTATATAGGTTAAAAAATTTCCGTCAATGTCATATTGAAACTATATTTTTGCCGTCAATGTTCTCTATAATATCACATTCTATATAAATGACCAGTAGTCAGTTTCTAAAATTTTTATAAAATTTACATTTTATTCTATTTTGCATAGGCTATATATACTATGTAAATAGCAAAAAAATACTATCAATTAAAAAATTTGGGCTTGCTTTTTTTTATTTTGTGAGTACAATATGTGAATGTATCAGTGAGCGCAGAAGGCACCCACATATTACGTGAACTACCATAGACCATAAATGTCTGTGGCTTCTGTTAAATAGTTCACCAGACTAAGCTGTTAGAAATGGCAGCTACGATATTCAGGTCATGATACCTTCGGTTGACGCAACAGACCGTAGCTCTATCGTACATGTTTAAGTTGGGTCAGAGTAAGCAAAGCCCTGTGACATGTGCTTAACAAGCCTGTATATCATTGTCGAGTTGAGGACGGAACAGTTGAATGGTAACAGTTCAACAAAGTACGCATCACCTGCCATCAGGCAGAGTATTTAGAGAGGCAGCTGTGTATCCACACACCTAAAGGTATGTGGTTTTGCAGCTGTCAATATATAAAAACTAAATATAGAGAAAGGAGTGAGTTCATGGGAGATTTAAAGGAAAAAATAATGGAAGAGCTCAACTGCGAGACTGTATTTACAATCCATCTCGGAAGCATTGACATTCCTATTGCCGAGTCCACCGTAATCACATGGGTTATCATGGTGCTGTTGCTTGCACTGTGCATATTCCTGACAAGAGGACTAAAGGTCAAGAATGTCAGCAAGAGACAGCTTGTAGCCGAATCCATTGTAGGCTGGCTTGAGAAGTTCGTGCTTGGAATGACCGGAGAAGAAGGAAAAGCCTTCGTGCCATATCTGTGTTCAGTACTTCTGTACATAGGCTTTGCCAACCTGATTGGTCTGTGCGGGGTTAAGCCGCCGACGAAAGATCTCAATGTAACAGCAGCACTTGCCGTTATGAGTATTGTGCTCGTCCAGTATGCAGGAATACACAAGAAGGGCTTTAAGGGCTGGTTAAAGAGTTTTACACAGCCGATGGCTATCGTGACACCGATTAACATTCTTGAGTTATTCATCAAGCCGTTGTCACTTTGTATGCGACTTTTTGGTAACGTATTAGGTGCGTTTGTTATTATGGAGTTACTTAAATCGTTAATTCCGGTTGTACTGCCTGTACCATTCAGTTTTTACTTTGATATTTTTGACGGTTTAATTCAGGCATACGTTTTTGTATTTTTGACATCACTTTACATTAAGGAAGCAGTCGAGGAATAGGACTGCCCATCTGCTAAATGCAGAATATTAATAAGTGCAGGATTGCATTTAGGTACATAGTGTAACTGCCATAGGGCAGACAAATTATTTATTAACATGCCGCGAGGCGGCAGAACGGAGGAAAATATGGGAATTGCAATAGGAGCAGGAATTGCAGCATTAGCATGTATAGGAGCTGGTATCGGTATCGGTATCGCAGCAGGTAAGGCAACAGAGGCAGTCGCAAGACAGCCGGAGGCAGAAGGCAAGATTACAAAGCTTTTACTTTTAGGTGGTGCGCTCGCAGAGGCAACTGCTATTTACGGTTTCGTTGTAGCTATCCTTATCATCATCTTACTTGGTTAATCAAGTCAGACAAAATATCGGATAAGGAGAGGATAGCATGTTAAGAATAGATATTAATCTGTTATTTACCGTTATCAACCTGATTATCATCTATGTAATCATTCGTAAGCTTTTATTTAAGCCTGTAAAGAACATTATCGCACAGCGCGAGGCTGAGATTAACAAGCAGTACGAGGATGCAAAGGCGACACAGGACAATGCGGATGCGTTAAAGGTTCAGTATCAGCAGGCATTAAACGGAGCACAGGAAGAGAAGGCAGCAGTCATAAGTGACGCAAGGGTTAAGGCAGGAGCAGAGTACGACAGAATAGTAGCTGATGCCAAGACAGCAGCGGACAAGCTTATGGACGATGCGAGAAAAGAAGCAGCTAAGGAACAGGAGAAGACCATCAAGCAGGCAAGAGACCAGATTGAGGAGCTCGTTGTCGCAGCTACAGCAAAGGTTGTGGCTTCAGGACAGGGCGAGGCGGCTGACAGGGAACTCTACAACCAATTTTTGACAAAGACGGGTGAGAACAAGTGATTAGTACAGCAAAAGATTATGCTAAGACATTGCGCGAACTGAATATTGCAGCGAACATAGTGGGACAGGCAGACGACATCTTTACTGCTGTACCGCAGATTGCAGAGGAATTTGCCAATCCTTCAATATCGCTCGCATCCAAGCACAATGTGATTGAGAAGGTCTTTCCATTACAGATAAGGGACTTTTTAAAGCTTCTGTGTGACAATTCTGACACAGGTTTGTGGAAGGACATAGTTAAGGCGTTTAAGGAGGCAGCTCCTGAGCGCAAGGGAGAGTTCGTTGTAACTCTCAAGTATGTGACAGCGCCTACCGACGAGCAGCTTCAGGGCATCAAGGACTTTGTGGCAAAGCAGTATAACACAACAGAGTTTACATTTGAGCTAGAAGAAGACAAGAAGCTTGGCGGCGGTTTTGTCATTCAGGCAGGCAACGACGTGTTCGATTGGAGCACAAGCGGCAGAATGAAGCAGTTTAAGGAGCAGCTTGCCAAGGCAGAAATCGGTGCGAGTGCCAGCACAGAGAACATTATTTCCATATTAAAGAGCGAGATTGACAATTTTGAGCTCGAGGCACAGGACAAGGAAGTCGGCGTTGTAAGCTATGTCGGCGACGGAATTGCCAACATCAACGGAATTGACCATGCAGCTTACGGCGAGATAGTCATTTTTGACTGCGGCGTAAAGGGTATGGTTCAGGATGTAAGAAAAGATGAGATTGGCTGTATCCTCTTTGGACGTGATACAGAGATTAAGGAAGGCTCAAGGGTTGCAAGAACAGGCAAGAGAGCCGGTATACCGGTTGGCGAGGGTTTCCTCGGCAGAATTATCGATGCACTCGGAGCGCCTATCGACGGAGCCGGTCCGGTAAAGGAGAACGGCTACCGTCCTATAGAGCAGCCGGCACCTTCAATCGTTGACCGTAAATCCGTATCGGTTCCTATGGAGACAGGTATTCTTGCCATCGACTCCATGTTCCCTATCGGACGTGGACAAAGAGAGCTCATCATCGGTGACCGTCAGACAGGTAAGACTTCAATCGCCATCGATACAATCTTAAACCAGAAGGGCAAGGACGTTGTGTGTGTGTATGTCGCTATCGGACAGAAGGCATCCACAATCGCCAAGCTTGTAAACACATTAAAGCAGCACGACGCTATGGATTACACCATCATCGTATCTGCTACGGCATCCGACCCGGCACCATTACAGTACATAGCACCTTACTCAGGAACAGCGATGGCTGAGTATTTCATGCACGAGGGCAAGGATGTTCTTATCGTATATGATGACCTCAGCAAGCATGCGGTTGCATACAGAGCACTGTCACTCTTGCTTGAGCGTTCACCTGGACGTGAGGCTTATCCTGGAGACGTATTCTACCTGCACTCAAGACTTCTTGAGCGTTCAGCGAGACTTTCCGATGAGAAGGGCGGCGGCTCAATCACAGCGCTCCCTATCATTGAGACACAGGCGGGCGACGTATCTGCATACATTCCTACGAATGTTATTTCCATCACAGATGGACAGATATTCCTCGAGAGTGACCTCTTCTTCTCAGGTATGAGACCGGCGGTCAACGTAGGTCTTTCCGTATCCCGAGTTGGTGGTGCGGCTCAGACTAAGGCGATGAAGAAGGCTGCGGGAAGTATCCGTATCGACCTCGCACAGTTCAGGGAGATGGAAGTGTTCACACAGTTCGCATCAGACCTCGACAATGCGACAAAGGAGCAGTTACAGCACGGTCATGTGCTTATGGAGCTGTTAAAGCAGCCGCTTTGCAGACCTCTAAGCACAGCAGAGCAGGTAATAACACTCTGCGCGGCAAACGGCAAGGTAATGCTTCCGCTTGAGCTTAAAGATGTAAAGGATTTCCAGATGAAGCTTCTTGAGTATATAAGAACAGACCATCCGGAGATTATAACTCAGATAGAAAACGGCGGCGTGCTTGATGACGAGCTCAACAAGGCTATCGTTGAGGCTGCCAAGAGCTTTAGGGACGAATATATGGCTAAGGAGGGATAAATCATGGCAAATGCTCGTGAAATTCAAAGCCGAATGAAAAGTATTCAGGACACCATGAAAATCACTAACGCTATGTACATGATATCCTCCACGAAGCTGCGCAAGGCAAAGAAAAGTCTCGAGGAGACGGAGCCTTACTTTAACGCACTGCGAAACATGGTTTCCCGTGTTGTAAGGCATCTGCCGGATGTCGAGAACCAGTATATGGATACCAGACCGCGCAAGGCGAAGGAAGACCGCGTAAAGGGCTTCATTGTTGTGACGGCTGACAAGGGTCTTGCGGGAGCTTACAACCACAACGTCTTAAAAAAGGCGATGGAAGAGATTGAACAGTGCAAAAACTACAAGCTCTTCGTGGTTGGCGAGTTAGGAAGACAGTATTTTAAGAAAAAGAATATTCCGGTTGCGGAGCAGTTCCACTACACCGCGCAGAACCCTTCGCTTCACAGGGCGAGAATTATCTGTGAGGAGGTTGTGGAGCAGTTCAAGGAGGGAGAACTTGACGAGGTGTATGTAATCTACACATACATGAAGTCGAGCATATCAACAGAGGTCGATATGATTAATCTCCTTCCTATTGCAAAGGACATGACGGTTCTGCATGAGATGGAAAAGCAGGGAGTATTCAACGAGGAGGTAGAACTTCAGCCTTCTCCTAATGCACTTCTTAACAATATCGTACCGGATGTAATCATGGGCTATATTTACGGAGCACTTATGGAGTCCTTCTGCAGTGAGCAGAATGCCCGAATGAGTGCGATGCAGGTGGCAAATGACAGTGCATCGGAGATGATTCGTAATCTGTCCATAGAGTATAACAGAGCCAGACAGGCGATGATTACCCAGGAAATCACCGAGGTAATATCGGGTGCGAAGGCTCAGAAAAAGAAGAAAAAGGCCAGAAAGGAGGTCATGTAAATAAATGAATACAAATGTTGTTAATACAGGAAAGATTGTTCAGGTTATGGGACCTGTTGTTGACGTTGTATTTGAAAACGGCGACCTTCCATGTATAAAGGATGCCTTAGAGGTCACATGTGAGGGAAAGCGCCTCGTTATGGAGGTTGCACAGCACATAGGTGATAACACTGTCCGCTGTATCATGCTCGCTGCCAGCGAGGGTCTTTGCAGGGATATGGAAGTAAGGGCTACAGGAGCAGGTATCAAGGTTCCTGTCGGCAAGCAGACCTTAGGAAGATTGTTTAACGTATTAGGTGAAACTATAGATGGCGGTGAGTCACTTGACAACGGCGAGCACTGGGTAATCCACAGAGAGCCGCCTACGTTTGAGGAGCAGAGCCCGGTTGTCGAGATGTTAGAGACAGGTATCAAGGTTATCGACCTTTTAGCACCTTATGCAAAGGGTGGTAAAATCGGTCTTTTCGGAGGTGCCGGTGTTGGTAAGACAGTCCTCATTCAGGAGCTTATCAGAAATATCGCCACAGAGCATGGTGGATATTCAATTTTTACAGGTGTAGGAGAGCGTTCAAGAGAGGGAGATGACCTCTGGTCAGAAATGAAGGAGTCCGGCGTACTTGAGAAGACTGCCTTGGTATTCGGTCAGATGAACGAACCGCCTGGAGCGCGTATGAGAGTTGCTGAGACAGGACTCACAATGGCGGAGTATTTCCGTGATGAGGAGCATCAGAACGTGCTTCTATTCATCGACAATATTTTCCGTTTCGTGCAGGCCGGTTCAGAGGTATCCGCACTTCTTGGTCGTATGCCATCAGCCGTAGGTTATCAGCCTACACTTGCCACTGAGGTGGGTGAGCTTCAGGAGAGAATTGCCTCCACGACAAAGGGTTCTGTCACATCCGTACAGGCTGTATACGTTCCTGCCGATGACCTCACAGACCCGGCACCTGCCACCACATTCGCGCATCTCGATGCCACTACGGTTCTTTCCCGTAAGATTGTTGAGCAGGGTATCTATCCGGCTGTTGACCCTCTTGAGTCGACATCAAGAATACTTGAGGCGGACGTTGTGGGCGAGGAGCACTACGAGGTAGCAAGAAAAGTTCAGGCTATGCTTCAAAAGTATAAGGAATTGCAGGATATCATCGCAATTCTTGGTATGGAGGAGCTCTCAGACGAGGATAAGATTACCGTTTACCGCGCAAGAAAAATCCAGCGTTTCCTGTCACAGCCATTCCATGTAGCTGAGAACTTCACAGGTGTACCGGGTAAGTACGTTCCTGTGAAGGAGACGATAAGAGGCTTCAAGGCAATCATCGACGGTGATATGGACGAGTACCCGGAGGCTGCATTCTTCAATGTCGGAACAATAGATGAGGCTGTTGAGAAGGCAAAGAAAATGATGGAACAGCAGTAAAGGAGGCGGGGTAAGATGAGCTCATTTTATCTTAAAATATTAGCCTCCAACAAGGTGTTCTTTGCAGGAAAGGCAGATATTCTTGTTGTTCCGGGCTTAGACGGCGAGATAGCGATAATGGCGCACCACCAGAACATGGCGATTGCAACGACAATCGGAGATGTCCGCTTTAAGCCGGAGGGCAGCGACGAGTACGTCGATGCGGTTGTCGGTATCGGTTTTGTCTACATTGCAAACAATCGTGTGACCATGATTGTAGATACCGCCGAGCGCCCAGAGGATATCGATGCAGTTCGTGCCAAGGCGGCCATGGAACGTGCCAAGGAGCAGCTTCGCCAGAAGCAGAGCATACAGGAGTACCATGTATCACAGGCTTCACTTGCGAGAGCGGTCTACCGTTACCGCAAGGTGGGAAAGCATGATATAAATTAAAGATATCACTATTAACCTTAAAAATGGATAATAGTGAAAAAATAGTGAAATTTTAATGGAAAAGCACAGGCTTTTTTAGATGATAAGTGTCTAAAGGTCTGTGCTTTTGTTGTGTCAGCCGCATGGGACACTGGTTGAAGCCAAAAAGAACCGTCCACCAATGGCATGTTGACAAAATATTCTCTAAAGCGTATCATGTTTGTAGTATTTTGTGTGGAAAAGAGGAGTTAAATATATGCCAAATAATGGTAGGCGCAAGGAGCTTCCGATAGTAGCGATATGTTATGATTTTGATAAGACGCTTTCGCCTGACGATATGCAGGCGCAGGGTTTTATTCAGTCTGTCGGCTACGATGTCGCGAAGTTCTGGGAGGAGACGGGAGAGCTTGCTAATGAGAACGACATGGACGGAAATCTTGCGTACATGTACAAGATGGTGCAGGAGGCGGAGGGAAATCTTGATTTCAGCCGCGTCGCGCTTGAGGATTACGGCTCTAAGGTAAAGCTCTTTGACGGAGTTGACGGCTGGTTTGAGAGAATAAGAAAATATGGTCTTGCACATGGGGTCAAGGTTGAGCACTATATCATATCATCCGGGTTAAAGGAGATGATAGAGGGCACGAAGATTGCAAAGGAAGGCGCTTTTGAGAGGATATATGCGAGCAGCTTTTATTTTGATAAGAGTGGGAAGGTTAAGTGGCCGGCACAGGTTGTCAACTACACCAACAAGACCCAGTATCTTTTCAGGATATCCAAGGGCGTTCTCGATATAAATGACCCGGCGGTGAACGACTATTTTGCGCCGGAGGAGATAAGAATACCGTTCAAAAATATTGTGTATATCGGGGACAGTGACACGGATGTGCCATGTATGAAGCTTGTAAATTCCAACGGCGGTTACTCGATTGGAGTTTACAATCCTGTGACGCAGGACAAAAATAAGGTATACAAGATGATACATGACAACAGGATAAGATACTATGCCGCAGCTGACTACTCGGACGGTTCGGACATGGATAAGCTTTTAAAATCCATTATAGATGTAGTCGCAGCGCAGGCAAAGCTCGACATGCTCCATGCGGAGGATGCAAAGCAGGCGGCGGAGAAGGGATGATAAAGTCTGTGTAATTTCTTGAAAATTTTAAACAAAGCTGAATTTTATGGTAACTAAAAATAAGGTTGAATTTTATGGTAACGAGAATTTTAAAAATAGATAAAGAAAATGAAAATAAGGTTATAGAGGAAGCCGGCAAGGTGCTGAGAAGCGGCGGGCTTGTGGCATTTCCGACGGAGACGGTCTACGGTCTTGGCGGCGATGCCCTGAAGGAGGATGCGGCGCACAAGATATACAGCGCAAAGGGGCGGCCAAGTGACAACCCGCTGATTGTGCATATCGCGGATTTGGCGGCGCTTGATGAGCTGGCTTGTGACATTCCTGACAGCGCCTACAAGCTTGCGGACGCGTTCTGGCCGGGGCCTCTGACGATGATTTTTAAGAAAAAGGAAATTGTGCCCTACGGGACAACGGGAGGTCTTGACACGGTGGCTATAAGAATGCCAAGCCACCCGGTTGCCGCGAAGCTCATAAAAGACTCGGGCGTATATATAGCGGCACCGAGCGCGAACCTTTCCGGCCGTCCAAGCCCGACGAGGGCGGAGCATGTCATAGAGGACATGGATGGCAGAATTGACATGATAATCGACGGCGGAGCGATAGAGATTGGAATTGAGTCTACTATCGTGGATATGACATCCGAAGTTCCTATGATACTAAGACCTGGATATGTGACAGCCGACATGATTAAGTCTGTGCTGGGGGATGTGTGCTTTGACGAGACAGTGCTCGCGCACACGACGGTAAAGGGCAAGCCAAAAGCACCCGGAATGAAGTACAGACACTATGCGCCGAAGGCGGAACTCACAATTTTTGAGGGCGATAACGACAAGGTTGTAGAAAAAATCAATGAGCTTGCCGAGGAGAATATTGAAAAAGGGCTTAAAGTGGGAATACTTTCAAGCACCGAGAATGAGCACAGATACACCGCGGGGGAAGTGGTTGTCGTTGGAAGCCGCGCCGACGAGCATGAGGTCGCCGCGCATCTTTTTGATGTGCTAAGGCATTTTGACCATATAAATGTGGATATAATATTTTCAGAGGGCTTTGAGGAGAACAGCTTCGGGCAGGCGGTGATGAACAGGCTTATAAAGGCGGCAGGGCATCACATTGAAGAAGTTAAATAAAGCGAGGAGCGCGGACAATTTTGTTCGCAACATGCATGAAGAAATATAGTCGAATTGTATTTGTCAGTATGAACAATACCTGTATGGGACCTATGGCGGAGCTTCTCATGAAGAGCATTACGGTTCACAAGGATATTGAGATTATATCGAGAGGGCTTATAGTCCTTTTTCCTGAACCGGTAAATCCCAAGGCTATTGCGGTTATGAGACAAAAAGGAATCATTCTTGATAATAGGATATCGGTGCCGCTCACGGAGGAGGATATACCGGAGGGGACGCTTATACTTGCCATCGGCAACAAGGAAAAGGAGATGGTTATAGAGACCTATGCCCCTAAGGATTTGTTTACCGTATCTGAATTTGTCGGTGAGGCGGGAGAGATACCTGACCCTTACGGCAAAGAGATGGATGGATATATCGAGTGTTGTAATTCGCTAATAGAATGGCTTGAAAAGGTTGATAATAAACTTACCATACTTGAGAGCGAACACGATGATGAGGCGGCTGTTGAATAGGAGTAAAAAAGCATCCGGCAGCAGGCTGATTTTGCACATTGGCAGCATTATTGATGTTTTCAATATGGCAAAAATAAAAATATAAGCATGATTTTTGCGCCCAAAAATTGCCGCACATGCTTAGGAAAAGAGGAAAATATGATAGCAATCGGCTGTGACCATGGTGGTTTTGCACTAAAGCAGGAGATTATGGCATATCTTGATAAGAAGGGATATGATTACAAGGATGTTGGCTGCTACAGTGAAGAAAGCGTTGACTACCCTGAATATGCAAAAAAGGTGTGCGCCGCAATCAATGATGGAAGCTGTGACAAGGGCATCCTTATATGCGGAACGGGAATAGGAATTTCCATAGCTGCCAACAAAATAAAGGGAATACGCGCCGCGCTCTGCACGGACTGTTTCATGGCGGAGGCTACAAGACTTCACAATGACGCGAATGTGCTCGCGCTCGGCGGAAGAGTGGTCGGACCGGGACTTGCGGTTAAGATTACGGAGACATTCTTGACAACCGAGTTCTCAAATGATGAGAGACATATCAGGCGTATTAATATGCTTGAAGATTAAATAGGATTTGATAAAGCATAACATTGTTATGGGAAATTTTGTTATACAGATGTAACATTAGTCTTCAAAGATTTTGTGTATATACAATAAAAAATTGTGAAATTGTGTATTTTTCAGTTAGAGTATTACAATATTTTAATAAATAAAATGGGAGGACAGCTATGGGTAAAATAGTAATAATGGATCATCCGTTGATTCAGCACAAGATTGGTATTCTTAGAAGAAAGGACACAGGTTCTAAGGATTTCCGTACTCTGATAAGTGAGATTTCCATGCTTATGTGCTATGAGGCGACAAGAGATTTAAAGCTAAGGGATGTGGAGATTGAGACTCCTATCTGCAAGACAACCGTGAAGGAGCTTGCTGGCAAGAAGCTTGCCGTTGTGCCTATTTTGAGGGCAGGACTTGGAATGGTTGACGGTATGCTCGCCATGATTCCGGCGGCTAAGGTTGGACATATCGGTCTTTACCGCAACGAGGATACATTAGAGCCGGTTGAGTATTACTGCAAGCTTCCGCAGGACTGTGCGGAAAGGGAGGTGTTCGTTGTCGACCCTATGCTTGCAACGGGCGGTTCATCGTCGGCGGCAATCACAATGCTCAAGCAAAGAGGTATCAAAAATATCCGCTTTATGTGCATCATCGCCGCACCGGAGGGCGTTGAGAGAATGAAAAAAGACCATCCGGATGTGGATATGTATATCGGAACATGCGATGAGAGGCTTAATGAGCATGGCTACATCATTCCGGGTCTTGGCGATGCCGGAGACAGAATTTTCGGAACGAAATAACAATATTTTATACAAAAATTACATGAGCGCTGTGTGCCACTTATCTATCAAAGTGACACATAGCGCTCTATCATATTTGTGTAGCCGTGAAATTCCCCGTTGTCGATACAGCGGATAAGTCTGTCTGTCGAGCACAGTGCCTCGCATATCGTGTCGGTGTCGATGAGGGAAGTCTTTAGCGCCTCGGCGAGCTCGTCAAGGTCGACCACGGAATAGCGGTTGTCGCGGTGGACGATGACATCCGCGAGCAAATCCGTGAATATATAGGTATCGTTTTCGGCAGAATAGTCAGTGTGGATTATATCGCAGTAATAGTGCAGAAATCTTCCGAAGGCATCGTGGATACGGGAAATTTTGCATCCCTTGTCGATGAGGTAGAGGGATATGCCGCCTGCCATGTCGTGTCTTGGCTTGAGCGTTGTCCAGCGGGTTATGAGCATGGCATCGTCGCGGTATAAGAGAACGTCGTCCTTTAGTTCGACCATCTCATACGGAATAAATCTTTTGCGGAAAATGACGGGTTTTTTCATGGGAAATACCTCCATAAGTGGATTTTATTATAACAATATACCAAAATTATGCAATTAATTCAATAATTTACAAAAAATTATTAAATTTTGTGTAAACAATTTAATGGTGTGAAATGCCCGAAATACAAGGAATTTTGAGAACAGACTTTAAATACTTATGTTTTTTTAATTTTGATGGACTTTCATACAAAATGATAGTATAATCACTTTTAGTAAGCTTTGCAGAGAATGGAGGAGAACGATGGCGGATAAGAAGCATAACGCATACAAAAATCTTGCTCTTATTTCCCAGCTTGGGATTAATGTCATGGTTCCGACATTTCTATGCTTGTTTATTGGTATATGGATTGGAAAATTCATAGGAACATGGGTGGTTATTCCGCTGCTTTTCCTGGGGATGGCGGCAGGAATGAGGAACTGCTATCTCATGGCAAAAAAGGCATCGGGGACTTCTTCATCAAAAAAATCCGAAGGTGCCACTACCACTACAGGGAGCGACGAGAATGACAGATACAACGAAAAAGACCATTAGTGAGGTGCTGATTGGCATGGCGGTATATCTCGCCATAGCGTCAGTATTCGTTCTTATTTTTACCAAAGACAAGCTAAAAGGCGAAGGAGGGCTGCTGCTCGGCGGAGCCGGCGGGGTACTCATGCTGTTTTCAATGAAGCATACCATATATAAGGCTATGCACATGCAGAAGGGACATTCCACGTTTCTTGCATTTTCTTCCGTTGGAAGGATGCTTGTGGCGGTTGTCATTCTAGGGGCAGTTGGGTATTTTGGATGGCTTAATCTTATAACGACGTTTATAGGATTTTTCGGCTTGAAGATAGCGACCTACGCCCAGCCTTTGACACACAGGCTTATAGAAAAAGCAAATCAAAAAAAGCAAGGAGGTTGATAACGTGCCAGGACAATTCCCGGGTATGATATTGGCGGATGCCGATTTCATGATTCATGGTGTATTTAAATACACACTGTTTGGGCAGGAGCTGTATATTACGACAACTCATGTGGCAATGTTTATTGTGACGATACTTATACTTATTGTCATGATATGCGCTAATCGCACGATGAAACACGCAAAACAGATTCCGGGTACATTCCAGAATATCATAGAGATGTATGTTCAGACCATAGACAATATGGTAGCGTCTATTATGGGCAAGAATGCGAGACGTTTTGTGAATTATATCTGTACGATATTTATGTATATACTGTTCTGCAACCTGTCGGGTCTTTTAGGACTTAGACCGCCGACGGCAGATTACGGTGTTACATTACCACTAGGTCTTATTACCTTTGCACTTGTGCAGGGGTGCGGCATTGCCAAGAACAAGGGAAAGCATTTCACGAACCTGTTTCAGCCGGTTCCGATTTTGTTCCCTATTAACCTGATAGGAGAGTTCGCAGTCCCACTTTCATTGTCTCTCCGTCTTTTTGGTAACATTATGTCAGGTACTGTTATGATGGGACTCATTTACGGATTGTTGCCTATATTCTTAAAGCTCGGTCTTCCGGCGGCACTTCATGTTTACTTTGATGTGTTCTCAGGCGCAATTCAGACGTATGTATTCTGTATGCTTACGATGGTATATATCAACGATAAGATTGCAGATGAGTAAGGTTTATTAAAAAACAATATAATTTCATTTTCAGGAGGAATTAAAAATGATTGATGGAAGAGCATTAGTATTAGCATGTTCAGCAGTAGGTGCAGGTCTTGCAATGATAGCCGGACTTGGACCTGGTATAGGACAGGGTATCGCAGCAGGTCATGCAGCAGCAGCAGTAGGACGCAATCCAGGAGCTAAGTCAGATATCACATCTACCATGCTTCTTGGACAGGCGGTAGCCGAGACAACAGGTCTTTACGGATTTGCGGTAGCGATTATTCTCTTATTTGCTAACCCACTTATCGGAAAGCTTTGATTTTTTAAGGGTTAAGCTAACGAGAATAATAGGCGAAGGGAGGCAAGACCTTGGAAAGAATGTTCAACCTAGACCCTCAGCTTATCCAGGAGGTAATCATTACAGCGATTAACATCTTTATTCTCTTTTTGGCAGGCTCATATCTGATGTTCAACCCGGTGAGAAATTTCCTTAACAAGCGTAAGGAAGGTATCGCCAACGACATCGAGAAGGCTAAGACAGACGCGGCAGACGCGGAGGCTATGAAGGCTCAGTATGAGGCAAAGCTTAAAGAGGTGGATAAGGAAGTGGAGGCTATTCTTGCGGATGCGAGAAAGCGTGCACTTGCGAGAGAGGAACAGATTATAGAAGAGGCTAAGACCGAGGCTGCCCACATCATTGAGAGAGCACACAATGAGGTTCTCTTAGAGAAGAAGGGTGCAGCCGATGATATGAAGAAGGAAATGGTAGCTCTTGCATCGGCTCTTGCCGGCAAGGTGGTATCTGCTTCTATTGACACAGACATTCAAGCGTCGTTGGTTGACGAGACGCTTCGTGAAATGGGTGATGATACATGGCAAAATTAGCAGCATCAGCATACGGACAGGCTCTTTATGAGCTCGCCATCGAGAGCGGCAGTGCTGCCGAGTATCTTGATGAGGTACAGATTGTTTTGGATGCGTTTAAGGGAAATGGTGAGCTCACCGATTTTTTGAACAATCCGAAAATAAGCAAAGCCGATAAGGTAAAGACTATGGAGAGCATCTTTGATTCCCGCGTCAGAAAGGATATCACGGGTCTTATCGTTCTCGCAGTTGAGAAGGACAGACAGAATGATATCATGGGAATACTTGAGTACTTTATCGCAGCCGTCAAGGAATACCTTAAAATAGGTATTGTAAGCGTGGCAACCCCTATGGAGCTGTCAGACAAGCAGAAGGCGGATGTTGAGAAGAGGATTCTTGATACCACAGGCTTTAAAAAGCTTGAGATGAACTATTCCGTAGACAAGAGCCTCATAGGAGGCATGGTCATCCGCATTGGAGACAGAGTTGTGGATACCAGTATTAAGACAAAGCTTGCACAGCTTACAAAGGAGCTTAATAATATTCAGCTCGCTTAAAGCCGGCAGGTATGTTACATTACACGGTATATAAGTGTAGAGTGACAGAAGATAGTATGTAGATTATAAGAAGGAAGGTGCAAGAGCCTTATGAATTTAAGACCAGAGGAAATCAGCTCAGTCATCAAGGAACAGATTAAGCAGTACAAGTCTGAGCTTGAGGTGTCTGATGTCGGAACGGTAATTCAGGTAGCGGATGGTATTGCCCGTGTTCACGGCTTGGCAAAAGCCATGCAGGGTGAGCTTTTGGAGTTTCCGGGAGAGGTATACGGCATGGTTCTCAACCTTGAGGAGGACAATGTCGGTGTAGTTCTTCTCGGTGACAACAAGAGCATCAGCGAGGGCGATACAGTTAAGACTACAGGACGAGTTGTTGAGGTTCCTGTCGGAGATGCAATGCTCGGACGAGTAGTCAATGCACTTGGACAGCCTATCGACGGAAAAGGCCCTATTCAGACAGACAAATATAGAAAGATAGAGAGAGTTGCATCAGGAGTTATCGCAAGAAAGTCCGTAGATACACCTCTGCAGACAGGTATCAAGGCTATCGATGCCATGGTTCCTATCGGAAGAGGTCAGCGAGAGCTTATCATCGGAGACCGTCAGACAGGTAAGACCGCGATAGCAATCGATACGATTATCAACCAGAAGGGACAGGGTGTTAACTGTATCTATGTAGCCATAGGACAGAAGGCATCAACTGTTGCCAACATTGTTAAGACACTTGAGGAGTACGGCGCTATGGATTACACGACAATCGTTGCATCCACAGCCAGTGAGCTTGCTCCTTTGCAGTATATCGCTCCATATTCAGGATGTGCAATCGGTGAGGAGTGGATGGAGGCAGGCAAGGATGTGCTTGTGGTTTACGATGACCTCAGTAAGCATGCAGCCGCATACCGTACACTTTCACTTCTCTTAAAGAGAGCACCTGGACGTGAGGCTTATCCGGGAGATGTATTCTACCTCCACTCAAGACTTCTTGAGCGTGCGGCAAGACTTTCGGATGAACTTGGCGGAGGTTCACTCACAGCGCTGCCTATCATTGAGACACAGGCAGGCGACGTTTCAGCATATATCCCTACAAATGTTATTTCCATAACAGATGGTCAGATATATCTTGAGACAGAGATGTTCAACTCCGGTTTCCGTCCTGCCATCAATGCAGGTCTGTCTGTATCACGAGTTGGTGGTGCAGCACAGATTAAGGCTATCAAGAAGATTGCAGCTCCTATCAGAACAGAGCTTGCACAGTACAGAGAGCTTGCAGCGTTCTCACAGTTCGGTTCAGAGCTCGATGCCGACACCAAGGAGAAGCTTGCACAGGGCGAGAGAATAAAGGAAGTATTAAAGCAGCCGCAGTATAAGCCGATGCCTGTTGAGTATCAGGTTATCATTATCTATGCGGTTACAAAGAAATTCTTAATTGATGTACCGACAGAAGCTATCGGAAGATTTGAGACAGAGCTTTTTGCCTTTATCGATACAAAGTATCCACAGATACCTAAGACCATAAAGGAAACCAAGGTTATGTCCGAGGAAACTGAAAAAGAACTTGTTAACGCTATAAATGAGTTCAAGAAGCAGTTCCGATAAGATAGGAGGTTATCGGTATGGCATCAATGAGAGATATAAAGAGGCGTAAGGAGAGTATTCAGAGCACTGGTCAGATTACCAAGGCTATGAAGCTTGTCGCCACAGTTAAGCTCCAGAAGGCGAGAAGCAGGGCAGAAAATTCCAAGCCGTATTTTGATGCTATGTACAAGGCTGTGACAATGATGATTGCAAGAAGCGGTTCCATCAACCACAAGTTTTTGAATAACACCGGTGAAGGAAAGAAAGCAGTCATTGTAATCACCTCCAACAGAGGACTTGCAGGCGGTTACAACACAAATGTAATCAAGCAGGTTACATCATGCGGCATTGCAAAGGAAGACATGCTTGTATATGCCATAGGACGTAAGGGAAAGGATTTCCTTGCAAGGAGAGGCTATGATATAAAGGCTGATTATTCGGATGTTATCAATGAGCCTATGTACAGGGATGCGATGGATATCGCCGAGGCTGTTCTTAATGCGTACACGAGCGGAGAGGTCAGCGAGATATACCTTGCATACACATGTTTTATGAACACGGTGAGCCAGGTTCCTGTATTTATAAAGCTGCTGCCTATCAGTGCCGATGACATAGAGCTTAAAGATGGCGAGAAGGAAGAGATTACCGACGGCGCTGTCATGGAGTATGAGCCGGCAGAGCAGGAGGCACTCGATATCATCATTCCTAAGTATGTGAGCAGTCTTATATACGGCGCGCTTGTCGAGTCCGTTGCGAGCGAGAACGGTGCGCGTATGACAGCCATGGACAACGCGACAAGCAATGCGGATGAGATGATTGAAGACTTATCCCTCATGTATAACAGAGCACGACAAGGCTCTATCACGCAGGAGCTCACCGAGATTATTGCGGGAGCGAATGCGATAAGTTAAAATAATTAGTTTAGCAACGCTGAATTAATTATTTTATTGAACAAAATAGTTCAGCAACGCTGAACTATTGCGAAGCGGATTGTGAATAACCGCTTTGTTAAAATAATTATAGAAGGAGAGACACAATGGCCGAGAAAAACAAGGGTAAGATTACCCAGGTTATCAGTGCGGTTCTTGATATCAAGTTTCCGGACGGAAAGCTTCCGGATATCTTGAATGCTATCACGATAGACCGCGGCAATGGCGAGACACTTACCGCAGAAGTATCACAGCATCTTGGCGATGATACTGTAAGATGTATAGCCATGGGCTCGACTGATGGTCTGATAAGAGGAATGGAGGCAGTCGACACAGGCGCTCCTATAAGTGTTCCGGTTGGTGAGAATACACTCGGAAGAATTTTTAATGTCTTGGGTGAGGCTATCGACAATAAGCCGGCACCAAAGAATGTGGAATATATGCCTATTCACAGAAAGGCACCTACCTTTGAGGAGCAGTCCACACAGACTGAAATTCTCGAGACAGGTATCAAGGTAGTAGACCTTCTCTGCCCATACCAGAAGGGTGGTAAGATTGGTCTTTTCGGCGGTGCCGGAGTTGGTAAGACGGTTCTTATTCAGGAGCTCATCCGTAACATTGCAACAGAGCACGGCGGATACTCCGTATTCACAGGAGTTGGTGAGCGTACCAGAGAGGGAAATGACCTCTACCATGAGATGACGGAGTCCGGAGTTATCAACAAGACTACCATGGTGTTTGGTCAGATGAACGAACCGCCTGGAGCGAGAATGAGAGTGGGTCTTACAGGACTTACAATGGCTGAACATTTCCGTGATGAGGGCGGTAAGGATGTGCTTCTGTTCATCGACAACATTTTCCGTTTCACACAGGCAGGTTCAGAGGTTTCAGCGCTTCTTGGACGTATGCCTTCAGCCGTAGGTTACCAGCCTACACTTCAGACGGAGATGGGTGCTCTTCAGGAGCGTATCACATCCACAAAGAACGGTTCCATCACATCAGTTCAGGCTGTATATGTGCCTGCGGATGACCTTACAGACCCTGCACCTGCTAACACATTTGCACATCTCGATGCGACAACGGTTCTCTCAAGAAGTATCGTTGAGCTTGGTATCTACCCGGCAGTTGACCCACTTGAGTCAACCTCAAGAATACTTGACCCTCGTATCGTAGGTGAGGAGCATTACAAGGTAGCAAGAGCAGTTCAGGAGATTCTTCAGAGATACAAGGAGCTTCAGGATATCATCGCTATTCTTGGTATGGATGAGCTTTCAGAGAATGATAAGCTTGTAGTTGCCAGAGCAAGAAAGGTACAGAGATTCCTTTCACAGCCTTTCTTCGTAGCAGGACAGTTCACAGGTCTTGAGGGACGTTATGTTCCTGTCGCTGATACTATCCAGGGCTTTAAGGAGATTCTTGAAGGAAAGTACGATGACATTCCAGAGAGCTACTTCTTAAATTGCGGCAGTATCGAGGATGTGCTTGCCAAGGTTAACAAATAACCTGACGGGAGTTGATTAGATGGCAGACAAATTATTTGAACTTAAAATAATAACGCCTGACAGAACCTTCTATGAAGGGGACAGCAGCATGGTTGAGTTAAATACATCAGAGGGACAGGTTGGTATATATGCTGACCATGCCCCTACAGCCATGATACTCTCTCCGGGTGTGGCACATATCCACGATGCACAGGGAAATGTCAAGGCGGCGGCTCTTCATTCCGGCTTCATTGAGATAGGGAAGAAGAGTGTTATGGTGCTCGCTGAGATTGCCGAGTGGCCGGACGAGATAGACATCAACCGCGCCAATGAGGCAAAGATAAGAGCTGAGCGCAGACTATCCTCCCACGAGGGCGAGATAGATGTGGCGAGAGCCGAGTACGCTCTAAAGAGAGCGCTTACCAGAATAGAACTCAAGGGTTAACTGCCCTAGGTTACATGGTTAAAAAGACCGCAAACTGTATGGACTTACAGTTTGCGGTCTTTTTATTTTGGACAAATGGGGTAGACACTTTTTGTTAAAAAAATTTTTTACTTAACAAATGTTAGTCGTCTATTTTGAATATAGAACGTCATTTTTTGATAAGAGATATACACAATACTGATTCATGCTGATGCCCTCTCTTTTGGAATGTTCTGCCAATGACTTATGCAGACTGCGAGGTATTCTCAATTTAAATTGCCCTGAATAATCCTCCAGATTATCTGGCTCAGTTATTTCAATACCTTCTTCCATAGCCGCAATCAGCCATTCTTTTTTAGCGTCCATGGCGTTAGCTATCGCGCTCTCAATAGTTTCTCCGCATGTAATACATCCAGGCAGCTCTGGATATGAAACAACATATCCACCCTCATCTTTGTCTTCAACTATCTCCATACGATATGACATTGATAAATAATCATTCAGAGTCTTCATTATATATACCTCCTAGTATTATTATATTTGGTGTCATATTTGGTGTCAATGATATTTTCATAACATTTTTTAATGTAGATACGTCATCTAAACTAACTTTTGTGTATAAAGAGATTACCTTTTTATTTATTTAAAATCGCAAGTACATAAATCAGCGTAAAATCAAGGCTGTAAACCACATTGGTGGCGGTAATCTGGAAGTCGTAACATTTTTGTAATACATGCAATATTTCCGTAACAAAGTTTAATTATTTTGTAACAAAAAGTAAGGATTTTGTAACCATTAAATTAATACAAAGTGCTACTATAAAAGCATATTAATTGTGACGGTTCACAAGCAACTATTTACATTTGAGAAGGGACTAATTGTTAAGTAGTCAAAAACATAGAAATATGTGTACAAACATGGACAAGAGTGGACATATTAAACCTTTTGTTCATGGCTTGACGATAGGTCTCAAGGCTTAGTGACTGCTGCTGTGGAAACATACGCTGCAGATATGAACTATGTTGTGCAGTAAGGTAAAGACGCACCTTTGGATGTAATCTTCAGTCCAAAGCTCTGCGAGTGCCAATCAAGAAACAGTGCTAATGTCCTGCACTGATAACAGAGAAACACATATCCTCTGCATGACTTTGCCAAGAAGAAAAATTCTCCGAAAGGAAGATGTCAGAGATGACAAATTATGTTTTTGTATTAGACACAAATGGAAAACAGTTATCACCGACAAAAGAGGTTAAAGCATGGTTTCTTATCCGTAAGAAGCGCGCTTCATTAGTTAGCCGATATCCGATGGTAATACAGCTTTATAAGGAAATACCGGATAAGGATATTTGCAATGATGAAATCAGGTGCGGAATTGACGATGGCGGTTTGCACGTCGGTGTTGCACTGGTTCAGAAATGCAAAACAAGGAACAAGGTTATTTTTAAAGGAACTATAGAGCAACGAAACGATGTAAAACATCTTATGGAAATGAGAAAAGGTTACAGAAGATATCACCGTTATCACAAAAGATATAGGCAGGCAAGGTTGGATAACCGAACTTCGTTAAAAAGACAGGGAAGAATTGCGCCAAGTATTTTGCAGAAACGACAGT